>NZ_JBAQRT010000194.1:0-18714 GCF_049306435.1 Zavarzinia sp. | reverse complement strand
GAACAGGCCCTGGCGGAAGCCCGGCGCGGCGCGCGCGTCGCCGAAAGCGATGCCGGCGCCCTGCGCGAGGCCCGGGTACGGGCCGAAGGCGGCGTCCAGCAGGCACAAGTCCGGCTCGACGAACTGGTCGGCCGTATCAACGAGGAACTGGATTGCCCGCCCGATGCCATCCTGGCGGAGGCTGAAGTCACGGCGGACGAAGATCTGCCGGGCCTCGCCGAGCTGGAATCCCGCCTCGACCGGCTGCGGCGCGAGCGGGACGGCATCGGCCCCGTGAACCTGCGCGCCGAACAGGAAGCGGAAGAGATCGACGGCCAGATCACGGCCATGACCACGGAGCGGGAAGATCTGATCGCCGCCATCGCCAAGCTGCGCGCCTCGATCGGTTCCCTGAACCGCGAGGGGCGGGAGCGGTTGCTGGCGGCCTTCGAGCAGGTGAACCAGCAGTTCGGCATTCTCTTCGCCCGTCTGTTCGGCGGCGGCAGGGCCCACCTCGCGCTGACCGAATCCGACGACCCGCTGGACGCCGGGCTCGAAATCTACGCCTCGCCCCCGGGCAAGAAGCTGCAGGTGCTCTCGCTCCTCTCGGGCGGGGAGCAGACCCTGACCGCGCTGTCGCTGATCTTCGCCGTCTTCATGGTCAATCCGTCGCCGATCTGCGTGCTCGACGAAGCGGATGCCCCGCTCGACGATGCCAATGTCGTGCGCTTCTGCGATCTCGTGGAAGATGTCGCGCAGGAGACCGGGACGCGATTCCTCGTCGTCACCCATCACGGCCTCACCATGCAGCGAATGCACCGGCTTTTCGGCGTCACCATGTCGGAACCCGGCATCAGCCAGCTGGTCTCGGTCGACCTGACCCAGGCGCCCGGATTGCTGGCGGCGGAGTAATTTCCCCCCTGCGTCAATGACTTATGCCGCAATGCGGTGCGATTCCGCCCGCGACACCGTGACGACACTCGACTTTTTGCTGATATTTCAAAGGCTTGTATGCGGCCTTTTGTACCTTGACTAGGATGCAAGGGCCACTTACCTTCCGCCCGCCTTGGCTGGGGGTCGGGGCATGGGTTCGGTCTGGCCAAGAGACATTGAAGAGCGACTGCAATTGGCCGCTCGACAGGGTACTCTGGATCATGACTGACGAACCGCTGCCGTCCCTGGCCGATCTCGACCGGCGCCTCCGGGAGGCGCGCGAAACCGTTTTGGGTCCGCCCGAGCCGGAAGCGCCTTCCCGAACGTCGAATGCCTTCGGGTCGGCTATGCGTCTCGGCGTCGAATTCGTTTCCGGATTCGTCGTCGGCGGGTTGATCGGATGGGCGCTCGACCGATGGTTCGGCACGAGACCCTGGTTGATGGTCGTGTTCTTCCTCCTGGGCGCCGCCGCCGGGACGGTGAACCTGATCCGCGCCGCACGCCGCCTCCAGGCGGAAGCGGAGGCCAGTGAAGAGCAAGATTCGTCAACGCGCGGCTGAGAGTTTCGAGGTTCGACATGGCCGCAGGCGGCGAAGCGCATGGTCCTCTTCACCAGTTCGAGATCACCCGGCTCGTGCCGCTCGATCTTGGTGGTGTCGATATTTCGTTCACCAATTCCGCGCTGTGGATGGTGATCATCGTCGCCGTCTCGACCCTGTTCTTCGTGATCGCGACCTCGCGCGCCGCGATCGTGCCGGGGCGCCTGCAGTCGATCGCCGAACTCTCCTACGAGTTCGTGGCGGGGCTGCTGCGCGACAACGCCGGCAAGGAGGGGATGAAGTATTTCCCCTTCGTCTTCACCATCTTCATCTTCGTGCTGATGGCCAACATGCTCGGCATGGTGCCCTATTCCTTCACGGTGACCAGCCATCTGGCGGTGACGGCGACCATGTCGTTCATCATCATCATCGGCATCACCGTGCTCGGGATCGTCAAGCATGGTTTCGGCTTCTTCCACGTCTTCCTGCCGTCGGGCGTGCCGATGTGGCTGGCGCCGCTGCTGATCGTGATCGAGGTGATTTCCTACCTCACCCGTCCGGTCAGCCTCTCCGTCCGTCTCTTCGCCAACATGATGGCGGGCCACACCACCCTGAAGGTCTTCGCGAGCTTCGTCGTCGGACTCGGCGTGCTCGCCGGCTGGCTGCCGCTTCTCTTCGTCGTGGCGCTGACGGGTCTCGAAGTTCTGATTGCCTTCCTGCAGGCCTATATCTTCACCATCCTGACCTGCATCTATCTTAACGACGCGTTCCACCCTCATCACTGATATCCTGAGAGCACTGAAGCTCCTAACTTAGAAGGAATGGTTCCATGGAAGTCGAAGCTGCCAAGATGATCGGCGCCGGCCTCGCGACCCTCGGCCTCGGCGGCGTGGGCATCGGCCTCGGCAATCTGTTCTCCCACTTCGTTGCCGGCGCGCTGCGCAATCCCTCGGCCGCTCCGAAGGTGTTCCCGAACCTGCTGCTCGGCGCCGCGCTGACCGAAGCGCTCGGCATCTTCTCGCTGCTGATCGGCCTGCTCGTCCTGTTCGGTTGATCCCGTAACACTTACCGGGATCGGAACAGGTCATGCGGCAATACATGTTGGGACTGACCCTCGCCGTCGCCGCGGTTTCCCCGGCGCTGGCCGAGGGTGCCGAGAAGAAGGGGCTGCCTCAGCTCCGCTTCGAGGATTTCCCGCCGCAGATCTTCTGGCTGGCCGTTACCTTCGTGCTCCTGCTCGTTCTTCTCAGCACCCTGGTGCTGCCGAAGCTGCAGGGCACGATCGAAGGCCGGAAAGCCAAGCTCGAGGGTGATCTTTCCGACGCCGTCCGTCTGAAGGACGAAGCGGCGGCGGCGATCGCGGCCTATGAAAAGGCCCTGGCGGCGGCGCGGCAGCGCGCCAATGCCATCGCCGCCGAAGCGAAGGCCAAGATCGAAGCCGCGGCAGCTGCCCGCAAGGCCGAGCTCGAAGCCCAGCTGGCGGAAGAAGCCAAGGCCGCCGAGGCGCGCATCAGCGCGACCAAGGCCGCCGCCCTCGCCGAGGTGCGCACCATCGCCCTCGACGCATCGCGTGCCATCACGGCCAAGGTGGCCGGCATCGAGGTCGACGAAGCATCTGCCGCCCCGGCGGTCGATGCCGCGCTGGCCCGCAACGGTTAAGGAGCGGACATCATGGAATTCCTGTCCAATCCGGAAACCTGGGTCGCCGTCGCCTTCGTGATCTTCCTTGGCGTGATCGTCTATCTCAAGGTGCCGGGCTCGATGGGCAAGGCGCTGGACGATCGCGCGGCCAAGATCAAGGCCGACCTCGACGCCGCCGCCGGGCTGAAGGCCGAAGCCGAGGCCGCTCTCGCGAAATACCGCGAGGCGACCCGGAACGCCGACAAGGAAGCGGAAGCGATCGTGGTCGAGGCCCGCGCCGTGGCCGAAGGCCTCGCCGCCAAGGCCGAAGCCGATCTGGCCGCCTCCCTCGCCCGCAAGGTCGAGATGGGCAAGGCCAAGATCGCCCAGGCCGAAGCCAATGCGATCGCCGAGGTTCGTCGTATCGCGGCCGAAGTCGCCGTTGCCGCCGCGCGCGAGATCATCGCGACAAGGCTCGACGGTGCCGCCAAGGACCGCCTGATCGGCGAGACGATCGCCTCCGTGGCGACCCGTCTGAACTGACGCTCCACGCAAGATCTGCACGATTTGAAACCCCGGCAGGGCAACCTGCCGGGGTTTCGCTTTTTATCCCCTTCTTGACGGGACGCTGACCTCTCCGTGCTCTACGCTGTGGTGGAGGGCATGTTCGGGTCGTAATGTGACAAGGGGGTTCAAGGAGCCAGCAACAGATCAGCATGGACAGCATCTCGATCCCCAATTTCTTCCTGTTGCTTCTGTTGCCGGTCATCGCCGCGCTCTTCGGCACGATCATCGTGCTCGCGCATGTCATGACCCGGACGGGGCGCTATACCCTGCTGGCGCCTTTCGCTTTCTATTTCTTCGCCGCCGCCCTGACGCTGCAATCCTTCGTCTGGCCGCCCCTGACGCCGGGCGGCACGACGATCGTCGCGATATTCTATGTCGCCAGCGTCTTCGCGACCTCGGAACTGTTCCTGCGCTTCTTCGGCAAGCGGAACGATTACCGTCTGGCCCTGCCCGCCGCCCTCGCCGTCGTGGTGGCCATGCATTATTTCAGCGCGATCGCGCCCGATGTCGTGGCCCAGATCTATGTGCTGAATTTCTCCTGTGGCCTCAGCCTGATCGCGACCGCCCTTCGCATCGGGCCGGCCCGCCACGAGAAGCCCCTGATCGGTCAGGCGATCTACTGGGGCCTCATGGCGATGGGCGCCCATTTTATCCCGCGCTGCCTTCTGGCCGTGTATTTCGACGCGCAATTGCCGCCCCCGGCCGATTTCCGCGAGACGATCTATTGGGCGAGCACCAATTTCTTCGGCATCCTGACGTTTGTCGCCCTGACCACCATGGTCCTGTGCTGCATGGCCAGCGATGTCGTCGATGCCACGCGGAATGACGGTCTGCACGACCCCCTGAGCGGCCTTCTGAATCGCCGCGGCTTCGAGCACCACGCGCAGCCCGCCCATCAGGCACCCTGCGGCGTGATCTTCTGCGATCTCGATCACTTCAAGGACATCAACGACACCCTCGGCCATGGTGTCGGGGACAATGTGCTGCGGGAAGTCGGCCAGTTGATCCGGCGCCATCTGACCGCCGGCGCCATCGCCGCCCGGGTCGGCGGCGAGGAGTTCATCATTCTCCGGCCGCGCCGCGCGCAGGACGACAACTTCAGATTCGCCGAGGCCCTGCGCCGGGAGATCGAAGACTGCGCCTTCTCCGGCGTGCCGCCGGACATGACCATCACCGCCAGTTTCGGCGTGGTGACGGGCCTCGAGGGCGAAAGCCTGGACAATCTGATGCGCAGCGCCGACGCCATGCTCTATGCCGCCAAATCGAGCGGTCGAAACCGCTCCGTGACCACCTATCCCCATATCTGAGAGATGAGACCTGCTTCACCGCGAAAGCGGCGGTGATATCGCAGTGTGGCCGACATGCTGGTACACTCGCCGGCATTCAAGGGGGGAACCTGATGGCCATGGATCGTTCGTTTCTGAGCCGCTATCTCGGCATCGCGCCGTCGACGCGGGAGGAAGGCGTGTTGCGCCTGCTGCTCGAGACGGCGATTCGCACGGTGGACGCGGCCGAAGGCTCGGTCCTCGCCTATGACCGCGATGCCAACGACCTGCGCTTCGTCATGACCGTGAACGGCCCGTCCAGCCTGATCGGACAGCGCGTTCCGATCGGCGCGGGCCTGACCGGCCTCGCCGCCCTCACCCATGAAGTCCAGATCGGCGCCCCCACCTTCAAGACCGTCGATGATTGCAACCAGGCGACCGGGGTCGAGGGCGAGCCCAGCGCCGTCATCGCCGCCCCCATGGTCTCGGGCGATACGCTGATCGGCGTGCTGACCGGCGTCCGCTTCAAGCCGGGCTACCGTTTCACCACCGACGACGGCCGGGCCTATGGCAATTTCGCCACTGTCGCCGCCCTGATGCTGGATCAGCACAGCCGCCTGCGCGAACTCTCGGGCGGCACCGGCGATGTCACCACCGCCGGCTTCGGACCGGAGGAGGCGCGCATCATGGCGGCTGTCGCCTCGGTCGCGCGCAGCCGGCCGGACCGCCTGCCCCGCCTCGCCCAATTGTTCGAACAGATGGCCGATATCGCCATCTGATCGGCCGCGCCCATGTCCTCCGTCGCGATTACCGAAGCCACGGCCGCCCGATTCGACGAACTGGCCGCGAGCGATCTCGCCCCGGTCGAGGTCGCCGTGATCGATTCCGGCATCGACGCCACCCATCCCGACCTCGCCGGCCGCGTCGTCAGCCAATGGACGGTCGAGGACGAGGAGGGCCGCCTCGCCGTCCATCCCCTCGAAACCGGCATCAACAACGATACTTTCGGCCATGGCACCGCGGTCGCCGGCATCATCGCCCGCATCGCGCCCAATGCCCGCATCCACGACATCCGCGTGCTCGACGCCCGCAACAAGGGCGATCCCACCGCCTCCCTCGTCGCCTTCCGCCATGTCCTCGCCCAGCGCCTGCGCCTCATCAACATGAGCCTGGCCATTCCCGCCTCCCAGCGCGAACCGCTCTTCAAATTGTGCGAAAGCGCCTATCAGCGGAACCAGGTGGTGGTCGCCGCCAAGCGCAATGTTCCCGTGACCGACGAAGGCCTGCCGGCGGAATTTTCCAGCGTCATCTCGATCGACAATCATCAGGTCGAGCCGATGAGCCTGCATTTCATCGAACAGGGCCTGATCGAATTCGCCACCCTCGGCAACGACCTGACGGTGCCCGCCCCCGGTGGCGGCTACACGGTGAAGACCGGCACCAGTTTCGCGACGCCGACGGTCACCGCCATGTGCTGCCTGTTCCTGGGCCGCTGGCCGATGCTTCGCCAGTTCGAGCTGAAAACCATTCTGAAAGCCCGCGCCCATGGCCATGTCTGACGGACCGCCGCCCGGCCCCGGCGCCGAGAAGAAAGCCCCGCCGCCCCAGGGCATTCCCCTGCCATTGGCCGGCGCCCCCAAAGGCGCCCCGCCCCCCGGCGCGATGCCGCCCGGTGGCATGAAGGGGCCGGGCGGCCCCGGCTTCCCCGGCCTGCCTTTTCCGCCGGAGCCGATGAAGTTCTCCAAGCTGCTGCGCTGGGCGGTGATGCTGGCGAAATCGGCGCCGCTGCCCTTCCTCGCCTCGGTCGGGCTCGCCGCCCTGGTCAACGCGCTCACGCCCTATACCCAGCAGGTGCTGGTCTCGCTGACCGGGGCGCTGGAAGGCAAGGGCACGGCCGATCCGAAGATGATGGCCCTCCTCTATGCCGTGCTCGCCGTCGTCGTCATCCTGCTGTCGATGGCCAGCAAGCTGGTCACCACCTGGTCGAACGAGAAGATGCTGGTCGCGCTGCGCCATCTGCTGCACGACCGGATGCTGCTGCTCGGCCCGCAGTTCCACGGCAAGGTGACCGGGCCACAGCTGGTCCAGATCATCAATAATTTCTCGGCCGGGGCGCAGTTCACCTTGCGCGAAATCCTGGCCTATCCGCTCACCCGCGGTGTCGGCCTCGTCACCGCCGGAATTTTCCTCGCCGGCAATCTGTCGGCCTTCGCCGGCATTCCGCCGATGGCGCGCTGGATATTGCTGGCGCTCGTCGTGATCATTCCGCTGATCGGCTGGAAACTGTCGGGCGTCGTCGGCCGGGCCTTCGAACAGGTCCGGGCCGAGGAAGCGGCCTTCGCCGACGAATTGGGCAATTCCACCGCCCAGCCGCTCGAAGTCCAGCTGATGCGCGCCCAGGCCCAGCGTTCCCGCTCGATCGGGGAACGGCTGCAGTCGGTGATGGCGGCCAAGCTGCGCGCCACCCTCAGGCGCGAGGCGGCGCAGCAGTTCCAGGGTTCCATGTCGGTGATCCTGACCACCGTCCTCCTGATCTATGCCGCCTTTTCCTTCGACGCCAGCACGCCCGTGGGCGCCCTGCTCGGCCTCATCCTGATGGTGCCGCTGGTCGTCGGCCCGATCCAGGAACTGGTCACCTTCTTCACCGGCCTGTCCGTGAACTGGCCGATGATCCGCCCGGTGGGCGAGATCATCGACGCAAAACCCGAAATCGCCGACGCTCGGGATGCCGCCGATATCGCCATGGCGGACGCCACGGCGGAATTGGCGAATGTCACCTTCGGCTATCCCCCGGCCAGGACCCCGGTGATCCTGAACGGCGTCTCGCACCGCTTCCGGGCGCGGGCGATCACGGCGATCGTCGGCGGCTCGGGCTCGGGCAAGAGTTCGGTGATGCGCCTCCTCGTCCGGCTGTATGACCCGCAAGGGGGCTCGGTCACCATCGGCGGGCGGGTGCTGACCGCCTATACGCTGGAATCCCTGCGCCGGCAGGTCGTCACCCTGTCGCAGTTTCCGTTGATGCTGTCGGGATCCTTGCGCAAGAATTTCGAGCTGGTGAAGCCGGATGTGAGTGACGACGAAATCCTCGCCGTGCTGCGCCGGGTCGGCGTGCTCGATGCCCTCAACCGGATCCGCCCCGAGGGTGTCCTCGATATTCCGGTGACCCAGGCGGCCGGCACCGGCACCCTGTCGGGCGGCCAGCGCCGGCTGGTGGCGCTGGCCCGCGCCCTGATCCTCGCCCCGCGCATCCTGCTGCTCGACGAGCCGTCGACCGGCGTCGATGTCGAATCGACCTCGCGCCTCGTCGCGGTGCTGCGCGAGTTGTCGCGCGAGGTGACGATCATCATGGTCGAACATGACGTCGATTTCGTCACCGCCGTCGCCGACGAAGTGGTCTGCATCGAGAACGGCCAGTTCGTCTCGGCCGGGGCGCCGCAGGCGCTGATCAGCGCTGGCGGCAATCTCTTCGCCCGCTTCGTCGAAGCCCGCCGCCGCGCCACCTCGACCGATCACCTCGATATCGAGCGGGTGCCGCTGCCGGCCATCGCCAAGGGCGGGAAAGGCCCGGCTTACCCCCCCGGTGCCAGCAACTCGTAGGACCGCAGGCGCGCCTTGAAGTCATAGGTGATGGTCACCACCGTCACCTCGTCCGCGCCGACGCTGGCGGCCAGCCGGGCGATACGGGCCTTCACCGTCGCGGCATCGCCCGCGATGCCGCGCGCGCCGACAAGCTCGAGGCGCTGGCGGGCGGCGGCGGGCAAGGAGTCGATATCGATGGTGGCCGGGTCCGGGAAGGGCACGTTGCGCCCCGCCAGCAGGTTCAGCACCCAGACATCGCGGGTCCGCACCAGATAGCGCGCCTCTTCGTCGGTATCGGCGGCGAGGGCGAAGAGCGCCAGCATCACCCGCGGCCGGTCATAAAGACCGGGGCGGAAACTGCGGCGGTAAGTCTCGACCGCCTGGGCCAGATTGTCCGGGTTGATGAAATGGGCATAGGCGAAGCCCGCGCCGATCGCCCCGGCATAGGCGGCAGAATCGCCGCCCGAACCCAGCAGCCAGACATCCGGCACGCCGTCGCCGCGCGGCTGGGCATAGACGCGGGCGAAGGGATGGCTTTCCTCCATCCGCCCGGTGAGGAAGGAACAGAGATCGACCAATTGCTCGGGAAAGACTTCGGGGCCATAGGCCTGCGGCCCGGGGCGAAGCGCGGCGGTGGTGAGTTGGTCGCCGCCCGGCGCCCGGCCAAGGCCGAGATCGATGCGCCCGGGATAGAGGGTCTCCAGCATCCGGAAACTCTCGGCCACTTTCAGCGGGGCGTAATGGGACAGCATGACCCCGCCGGTGCCGAGCCGGATCGACGAGGTGACGGCGGCCAGATGCGCTATCAGGATTTCGGGCACCGACCCCGCGAAAGCGGCCGAGGAATGATGCTCGGCGCACCAGAAGCGGTGATAGCCCAGCGCCTCGGCATGGCGGGCGAGCGCAATGGTTTCCTGCAACGCCTGCGCCGCCGTGCCGCCGACCCGGATCGGCGACTGGTCGAGGACCGAAAGACTGAAGGCCATCGGCTCAGGCCGTCTTCGGCATCAGGGCATCGTCGAGGGCGGTTGCGCGGATGTGAGCCGGACGCTCGATAAGGCGCTGCCAATAGGCGGCGAAGGCGGGCCTCGGCTCGGTCATGCCGAACTGGAGGCCAAAACCGATCTGCGAGCCCAGATAGACGTCGGCGGCACTGAAGCGGTCGCCTAGGATATAGGGTCCTTGCGCCAGCGCGGCCTCGACCGTGTTCATGACATCGGCGAAACAGCCGTAACCGACCATGGCGCGCTTGTCGGCCGGCACCTCGACCCCCATGGCCTTGTCGCCGAAAGATGCCTCATAGGGGCCGGCGGCATAGAACAGCCAGCGATACCAGGCCCCGCGCAACGGATCGCCGATCGCGGGGGCGAGGCCCGCCTCGGGAAAGGCATCGGCGAGATAGGCGCAGATCGCCGCCGTCTCGGTCACCGCCACGCCCTTGTGGACGATGGCCGGCACCTTGCCCATGGGATTGATCCTCAGATAGTCGGGCGCCTTCATCGTGGTGCCATAGTCGAGCACGCGGGTCTCGTAGACTGCCCCCGCCTCCTCCAGCATCCAGCGCGCGATTCGCCCGCGCGACATCGGGTTGGTGTAGAGGATCAGATCGCTGGTCATGCTTGTTTCCCCACATTCATGGCGACGGGGAGTGTGTCACGGCGCCGTTCGGTGGCACCATGCGAAAAACGACAGGCAGACCCAAACGGGAGGGACCATGCCCAGGCTCGAATTCTTCTTCGATATCTCCAGCCCCTGGACCTATCTCGCCTTCACCCGCATCGAGGCGGTGGCGGCGGAAGGCGGCGCGGATCTGGTGTTCCGGCCGATCCTCGTCGGCGGCGTGTTCAACGCCGTCAACGACAGCGTCTATGCCTGGCGGGAGAATCCGAACCCGGTCAAGATGCGCTATTACTTCAAGGACATGGCCGACTGGGCGCGGGAAGCGGGCATCACCATCGGCCAGCCGCCGGTCTTTCCGGTCAACAGCGTGAAGGTGATGCGCGGCTGCTTCGTGGCCGAGGAAGCGGGCGTCCTGGTGCCTTACGTCCGCGCCCTGTTCGAGGCTTACTGGGGCCGGCTGGAGGATATTTCGCGGGACGAGGTGATCATCCCCGTGCTCGACGACCTCGGGATCGAGCGCCGCGCCTTCTTCGACAAGATCAACAGCGACGACTACAAGGCGCGCCTGCGCGGCAATACCGAGGAGTTGGTGGCGAGGGGCGGCTTCGGCTCCCCCACCATGTTCATCGACGGCACCGACATGTATTTCGGCAACGATCGCCTGCCCCTGGTGCTGTCCGCCCTGAAGCGGGCGGCGTGAGGGGAAAGCCTCTATAATCCAAGCCCCGCCCGACAAACAAAAAGCCCCACCGTCGCCGGCGGGGCTTCAAGACGGGATCCCTTGAGAATCAATCGTCGTTGTCGGCGCCTTCTTCGAATTCGCCGTCTTCATATTCGAGTTCGGCGATCAGGAGGACCGCGGAGTCGCCCTGATCGTCTTCGATCACGTCGATCGCGCCGATTTCATAGACGTCGACTTCGTCTTCGTCGAACGGCATGGCGAGACGCAGTTCAGTGTCGCCGTCGATCTTCGACAGTTCTGCAATAAGCTCGGAAACCTTCATGGTCCTGATCCCCTTTGGCACGACCGGTAGAATCTTGGGCAGACCATAACCGAGCCGCGTTGCAAGTCGAGGACTATTCTCAAGCCCCGATCGCCTTCACCATGGCCTCGATCGCCGCATCCGCCTTGTCGCCCTCGGGGCCGCCGGCCTGGGCGAGATCGGGACGGCCACCGCCGCCCTTGCCGCCCACCGCCTCGACGCCGACGCGGATCAGGTCGACCGCGCTGTGCTTCGCCACCAGATCCTCGGTCACGCCGACGACCAGCGCCGCCTTGCCGTCATTGACGCCGACGAAGGCGACGATGCCTGAGCCGAGCTGCTTCTTGGTCTCGTCGACGAGGCCGCGCAGGTCCTTGGGGTTCACGCCGTCCAGCTTCTTGGCGATGACCTTGACGCCGCCGACCTCGATGGCGGTCAGCCCGCCGCCCGAGCCGCCGCCGGTGGCGAGCTGCTTCTTCGCCTCGGCCAGTTCGCGCTCCAGCCGCTTGCGCTCGTCCAGGAGGCTGGCGACACGGTCGGGCAGTTCGGCGGGCGACGCCTTCAGGGCGGAAGCCGCCTTCTTGAGCAGGATTTCCTCGTCGCGCATGTATTTCAGCGCGGCGGCGCCAGTCAGCGCCTCGATCCGGCGGACGCCGGCCGAGACGGCGGATTCCGACACGATCTTGAACACGGCGATATCGCCGGTGCGGAAGACATGGGTGCCGCCGCAAAGTTCGGTCGAATAGGCATGGTCGAGGTCGGCCCCGCCCATGGAGACGACACGAACCTCGTCGCCGTATTTCTCGCCGAACAGCGCGAGGGCGCCGGCCTTGATGGCGTCGTCCGGCGTCATCAGGCGGGTGGTGACACCGCCGTTTTCGCGGATCGCCGCGTTGACGCCGATCTCGACCGCGTCGATCTCCTCGTCCGACAGGGCCTTGGGATGGCTGATGTCGAAGCGCAGGCGCTCCTCGGCGACCATGGAGCCCTTCTGGGTGACATGGGGGCCGAGCACGTCGCGCAGCGCCTTGTGCAGCAGATGGGTGGCCGAATGATTGGCGCGCAGGCGCGAACGCCGGCCGTTGTCGACCGAGAGGTGAATGTCGTCGCCGACCTTGATCGTGCCGCCCTCGACCGTGCCGAGATGGATATGCAGGCCGAGCTTCTTCGCCGTGTCGGTGACCGCGACCGCATAGCCGGGGCCCCTGATGGTGCCGGTGTCGCCCATCTGGCCGCCGGATTCGCCATAGAACGGCGTCTGGTTCACGACGATGGCGACGGCGGTGCCGGGGCCGGCGCTGGTCACCCGCTTGCCGTCGACGATGAGGCCGGCGATCTTCGCCTCGGCGGTTTCGGTTTCATAGCCGAGGAATTCGGTCGCGCCGACCTCTTCCTTCAGCTCGTACCAGACGAGATCGGTCGCCGCCTCGCCCGAGCCGGCCCAGGCCTTGCGGGCCTCGGCCTTCTGGTGCGCCATCGCCGTGTTGAAGCCGTCGGTGTCGACCGCGATATCCTTGGCGCGCAGGGCATCCTGCGTCAGGTCCAGCGGGAAGCCGTAGGTGTCATAGAGCTTGAAGGCGACATCGCCCGGCAGCGGCTGGCCCACACCCAGCTTCTCGACCTCGTCGTCGAGCAGCTTCAGGCCGCGCTCCAGCGTCTGCTTGAAGCGGGTCTCTTCCAGCTTCAGGGTCTCGGTGATCAGGGCCTCGGCCCGGATCAATTCGGGATAGGCGACGCCCATCTGCTTGATGAGCGCGGGCACCAGCCGGTACATCAGCGGATCCTTGGCGCCCAGCAGCTGGGCATGGCGCATGGCGCGGCGCATGATCCGGCGCAGCACATTGCCGCGCCCCTCGTTCGAGGGCATGACGCCGTCGGCCATCAGGAAGGACGAGGCGCGCAGATGGTCGGCGATCACCCGGTGGCTGGCGACCATCGGCCCGTTCGGATCGGTATTGGTCGCGTCGGCCGAGGCAGCGATCAGCGCCTTGAACAGGTCGGTCTCGTAATTGTTGTGCACGCCCTGCAGCACGGCCGAGACGCGCTCCAGCCCCATGCCGGTGTCGATCGACGGCTTGGGCAGCGCCACGCGCGTGCCGTCGGCCGACTGCTCGTACTGCATGAAGACGAGATTCCAGATCTCGATATAGCGGTCGCCATCGGCGTCCGGGCTGCCCGGCGGGCCACCGGCGACGCCGGGGCCATGGTCGAAGAAGATTTCCGAACAGGGGCCGCAGGGACCGGTATCGCCCATGGCCCAGAAATTGTCCGAGGTGGCGATGCGGACGATGCGCTCGTCCGGCAGGCCGGCGATCTTCTTCCAGAAGCCGAAGGCCTCGTCGTCGTCGTGATAGACCGTGACCCAGAGCTTGTCCTTGGGCAGGCCGAAATCCCTGGTGATCAGGTTCCAGGCCAGCTCGATCGCGGTTTCCTTGAAATAGTCGCCGAAGGAGAAATTCCCCAGCATTTCAAAGAAGGTGTGGTGGCGCGCGGTGTAGCCGACATTGTCCAGATCGTTGTGCTTGCCGCCGGCGCGCACGCATTTCTGCGAACTCGCGGCGCGGACGTAGTCCCGGCGTTCCTTGCCGGTGAAAATGTCCTTGAACTGGACCATGCCGGCATTGGTGAACATCAGCGTCGGGTCGTTCGCCGGCACCAGCGGGCTGGAGGCGACAGGACGATGACCGGCCTTCACGAAATAGTCGATGAAGGTGGAACGGATCTCGTTGATGCTCTTCATGATCCTCTGAACCGCGCAAACCCTTATTGATCAGCCTTATTAGCCTTTGTTCCGCGCCCAAGTCCACCGCAGGTTACAGCTCGGGCACGGCGGCGGTGCGGTCGACCGGGTATTTCACATAGAAAAGCGTGACCTCCTCGTCGACCTCGTAATCGAGCGGGGTCTCCTTCGGGAAGAACAGCACGTCGCCGGGGCCGACGTCATGGGTGACCCCGGCCGAGGTGACGCGCATGTTGCCGGCCAGAATCACCAGCACCTCGTCGAAGGGCAGGCACCAGGTGACCGTGAGGTGGCGGTAGGTGACGACGCCGGCCCCCATGGTCGACGAGACCTCGGGCCCGATCAGCTTGGCGATCTCGGCGTAATTGACCGCCGTCTGCCCCGGCTTGCCGAGATAGGTCGCGAACTGGCGGTCGGCCGCCTTGTAGCATTGCACGGTCATGATCAGGCCTTTTCCATCATGCGGGCGACGAGGGTCTGGACGTGGTGAATCGGTGCTTCAAGCGCGGGCGAGAAACAGCCGCCGTCGAAGCCGCGCGAGACGCGGCCCTTCTGCAGGCGCTCGACGATGGTGATGTCCTGCCGGTTCAGCTCTGCCCAGAGGTCGTAGAGTTCCTGGCGCCGGGCGGCATATTGGGGCGCCGTCGCCCCCTCCCCGACGAAATGGAAATCCAGACGCTCAGTCGAATGGCCCTCGTCGAGCGGGGTCACCGTCACGGTGAAATAATGGTCCGGCATCAGGAAGATCAACACGTTCGGGAACAGCGTCAGGAATTCGCCGAGCCGCGCCTTCTCGGGTGAAAGGCCGGGGAACGGCGGCAGCAGGACCGGCGCGCCCTCCCGGGTCGCCGTGCGGTTGCCGGTGCCGACGATGGTGCCGTCGATCACGTCGTAATGATCCTCGGCCTTGGAATATTCGTTCACCTGCGGGTGGATGAACGGCAGGTGGTAGGTGTCGCAGAAATTCTCGACCAGGAGTTTCCAGTTGGCCGCGATCTCGAAATCCATGCGGCCGGCCGGGCGGGTGGCGGCGAAATCATAATCCGCCCAGCGGGCGACGAGCGGCGCGGCATGAGCCTCGAAAGGTTCGGCATCGCCCGAGAGATCGAGGAAGACGAGATCGTTCCACTGGGCGAGACGGATGGGCTTCAGGCCGTGGTCGGCGGGGTCGAACCCTTCCAGCGTGTGGCAGCCGATACCGCCGAAATGCGGCGTCGCGCGCAGGCCCCCTTCGAGATCGAAGGCCCAGGCGTGATAGGGACAGCGCAGCAGCTTCTCCCGTCCCGCCTCTTCGACGAGGAGGAGGCCCCGGTGGGTGCAGACATTGTGGAAGGCGCGCAGGATCCCGTCCTGCCCCCGGGCGAGAAAGACCGGCTGCCCGGCCAGGGTCAGCGGCAGCACGTCACCCGGCGTCGCCACATCGGAAGCGGCGCCGACGGCGACCCAGCTTCGCGCCCACAGCCGCGCCTGCTCGCGGCGGAAGAAGCCGGGATCGGTATAGGCCTCCGCCGGCAGGCCTCTGGCCTGCGCGAGGGGGTGCTGGAGGGCGGACAACAGACCGTCAGGCATGGCAAGCAACCTTCACGACAGGGCGGGCATGATGATGAAAAGGGCGGTCGCCGGCAGCGTGGCCGAGGCATTGCCGAAACTATGCGGCCGGCGCGGGTCGTAGGTGAGCGTGTCACCGACCGAAAGCGTCACCACTTCCCCGGCGAAGCGAATGGTGACCGCCCCCTCCTCGACCAGAACGAAGACCTCGGCCGCGCGCAGGCTGTAAAGTTCCTCGCCGCCATCGGCGCCCGGCGCCAGATGGGACAGAACCGCCTGAAAGCGCCGGGTCAGGGCCGGGGACACCAGCAGGTCCGAGATGCCGCTGCCGCCGAATTCGATCGGCCGCCGGTCGGCGACACGAACGACGGCCTCCCCCGCCGCCTCGAACAGGGCCCCGACCTGCAGGCGCAGCACATCGCAGACCGCGAGCAGGGACGCGACGGACGGCGAGGTCTGGTCCCGCTCCACCGCCGAGAGGAAGCTCTTGGTCAGATCGGCGGCGGCCGCGACCTCGTCGAGGGTCATGCCCAGTTCCTGCCGCCGCGCCCGCAGCTTGTGCCCGATCTTCGCCCTGGGGCGGTTGACCTTTTCGATCTCGTCCATGATTCCAACGGTTGTTGTGGGTTGGAAGTATATCAATAAATGACTTTGTTCATCAATGATGGATTATCACGCTTCGCGGAGCGCCAGATGGGGTATCTCCGATTTGGCGACATCTGCTAGGATCACGCATCCCCAGCGTTGGAGACGCTCATGCCCCGCCCCCCTCTGTCCGGCCTCATCCTTTGCGCGGCGATGCTGGCCGCTGCTGTGCCGGCCCTGGCCGCGGGGGGGCCGCAGGGGCGCTTCGGTCTCGATGTCGAGACGACACAGGCCAACATGGTGGCCGCAGGCAAGTCCACGCCCCAGCTGCGCGAGATGCTGAATCAAACGAAAGACCTGCTGTTTTTCGAATTTTCGGGCGATACCCTCACTTTCGTCACGGGGCCGTCCATGGGCAGCCGCGTCAACGGCCGTTGCCACTGGAAGCTGGACGGGACATCCGTCCTCGTCGACCGCTGCGTCGACGGCACCGGCACCGGACCCTTCCGCTTCACGGGAACCATGTCTTATGACGAGAGCACCAATGCCATCGCCGTTGTTGGTCCGAATTCGCCGGCCCCTGTCGTTTATGGCCATCGCTAGCATCCTGCTGGCCGGCCCGGTTTTCGCGGATGGAAACATCGAAGGCGAGTGGCGCGTGGACCGGACGCTCAGCCTGCAGACCCTGACCGCGAGGAAAACGGTCTCGGCCGAGGAGGCTTCGGGCATCCTCGCCATGTTCGGCGCGGCCACCCTGTCGTTCGAGGGGGCGAAGGCCCATGTCGCCCTTGGCCCCGCCCCGGTGACCTGCGCCTGGACCTGGGGCGAGGCGCGGGAAATCCGTGTTTCCGCCTGTCTCGACAAACGCAAGCAGCCGGCGCCCGGCCCGGCGAAGCTGGAATTGTCGGGCGACGGCACCATCCGCCTGATCGAAGAGGATGGCTCCGCCCTCGCCTTCCGCCGGGCGTCCTGACTGGCATTTTTCTTGCACTGCAACACCAGCCGTCGATACCCTTGATTCGTCGGCATTCGGTAGTGAACACGGCGGTGTGAGGCGTTTTCAGATGGCCTATTCGATCGCGCTGGACGGCACGAACTGGCGCTTTCCCGACCTTCGGGACCTTCTGGCCAAGGCCACCCCGAAACGCTCGGGCGATGAACTGGCCGGTCTCGCGGCCGAGAGCGCGGTGCACCGAATTGCGGCACAGATGGCGCTTGCCGAGGCACCGCTTGCCGATTTTCTGACCGCGACCTTCGTGCCCTACGAGATCGACGAGGTCACCCGCCTGATCCTCGACGGTCACGATGCCGCGGCCTTCCGTCCCATCGCCGCGATGACCGTCGGCGAGTTCCGCGAATGGCTGCTGTCGCCCCGGGCGACGTCCGAGGCGTTGGCCGCGATCCGCCCCGGCCTCACCCCCGAGATGGTCGCCGCCGTCTCCAAGCTGATGCGGCTGCAGGACCTGATCCTCGTCGCGGCGAAATGCCGGGTGATCACCGCCTTCCGCAACACCATCGGCCTGCCCGGCCGTTTCGCCACCCGCCTGCAACCCAATCATCCGACCGATGATTCGCGCGGCATCGCCGCCAGCCTCGTGGACGGGCTGCTGCTGGGCGCGGGCGATGCCGTCCTGGGTGTCAATCCGGCGACCGATGGCGTGCAGGATTATACCCGCGTCGTCTCCCTGCTCGACGATATCCGCGAGCGGCTGAACGCGCCGACCCAGACCTGCTGCCTCGGCCATGTCACCACCGCGATCAAGGCGATCAACAAGGGCGCGCCGGTCGATCTCGTGTTCCAGTCGATCGCGGGCTCCGAAGGCGCCAACGCCGGCTTCGGCGTCAGTCTCGCCACCCTCGCCGAGGCGCAGGATGCCGCCCTGTCGCTGGGCCGGGGCACGGTCGGGCGCAATGTCATGTATTTCGAGACGGGGCAAGGCGCCGCCTTGTCGGCCAACGCCCATCATGGTGTCGACCAGCAGACCATGGAGGCGCGCGCCTATGCCGTCGCCCGCCGCTTCGATCCCTTGCTGGTGAACACGGTGGTCGGCTTCATCGGCCCCGAATATCTCTACAACGGCAAGGAAATCACCCGCGCCGGCCTCGAGGATCATTTCTGCGGCAAGTTGCTGGGTGTCCCCATGGGGGTCGACGTCTGCTACACCAATCATTGCGACGCCGATCAGGACGACATGGACGGGCTCCTGCTCCTCCTCGTCAATGCCGGGGTGAATTTCGTCATCACCGTGCCGGGCGCCGACGACGTCATGCTGAATTACCAGAGCCTGTCCTATCACGACGCCCTGTCGGCGCGGGACATCACCGGGCGCAGGCGCGCGCCGGAATTCGAGGCCTGGCTGGCCGAGGTCGGCCTGACCGATGGCGCCGGCCGCCTGCGGCCCGATCCCGATCCGCTGGCCATGCGCCCCGGCCTCGCCGCCCTCTCGGCCCGACTGGAGGCGGCGGAATGAGCGACGACAAGACCCGCCACCTCGACGTCATCACTCCGGCGACACCGGTGCTCGAAGACCTGCGCCGCTTCACCGCCGCGCGGGTCGGCCTCGGCCGGGCCGGATCGGGCCTGCCGACGGCGGCGCATCTGAAATTCACCCTCGACCACGCGCGGGCGCGGGATGCGGTCTGGTCGGCGATCGATAGCCGGGGCCTTGCCGGCGAGATCGCCAATCGCGGCTATCCGGTCGCTGTCGTCGCCAGCGAGGCGGGCGACCGGGCGACCTATGTCCGCCGCCCGGACC
>NZ_JBAQRT010000193.1:0-47765 GCF_049306435.1 Zavarzinia sp. | reverse complement strand
GCGCCGCCCTCGGCACCGTGAGCCCCGCCGAACTGGCGGGTTTCGAGACCATCCTCCTCATCGCCTCGACGACAGGCGAAGGCGAATTGCCCGACAGCGGTAAACGCTTTCTGACCGCGCTGGGAAGCCAGCGGCTGGACGGCGTCCGCTATCACCTTCTGGCCCTGGGCGACCGTCGCTATACCAAGTTCTGCGGCGGCGCCCACCTGCTGGACGACGCCCTGACCGCCGCCGGTGCCCGCGCCGCCGCGCCCATGACCTGCGCCGATGGCGATCCGGCCGCACCCTGGCGCGACTGGCTGACCCGCCTGTTCCCCGGAATCGAGCTGCGGGATGTCCAGTCGGCGGACCGCCCGGTCTCCCTGATTATGGAAGGCCGCGCTCTGCTGACCGCCGAAAACGATCCGGATGTCGCCGAGAGCTGGCACATCATCCTGACCGCCGACGCCGATCTGGATTATCGCCCGGGCGACCTGCTGATGATCACGCCGGACGGCGCCGCGCCGCGCAGCTATTCGATCGGCAGCGCCGATCTCCGGCGGATCGAGCTGACCGTTGGCCTGGCCCGCTACCTCGACGCGGAGGGGCGGGAGCATTTCGGCCTCGCCTCCGGCCTGCTGTGCCGGGATCTGGCGCCCGGCAGCCGGATCGAGGCGGTGCTGCACCGGCATGAAGCCTTCCGCGCGCCCGCCGACCTCACCCGCCCCCTCGTCATGATCGCGGGCGGCTGCGGCATCGCGCCCTTCATGGGTTTCCTCGACGAGCGGCGCGGCAAGGCGGAAGCGGGTCCCGTCTGGCTGATCTTCGGTTGCCGCAAGCAGACGGGCGATTTCCTGCACCGCGCCCGTCTGGAGGCCGACCTCGCGGCCGGCACGCTCAGCCACCTGTCCACCGCCTTCTCCCGCGAGGGGGAGCGGCTGCACGTTCAGGACCGAATGCGCGCGGAAGGGCGGGAATTGTGCCGCTGGCTGCTGGAGGACGGCGCCTTCGTCCGGGTCTGCGGCCGCAGTGATCTCGGGTTTGGGGTGGAAGCGGCGCTGGTCGATATCTTGATCGATTTCGGCGGGCGGGACCGCGAGGCGGCCCGGGTCGAGATCGAAGGCTGGCGCCAGTCCGGCCGGCTCGCCTTCGATCTCTTCGGCTGACGACGCGGCTCAGGCGCTGGCGGTCACCTGGGCGTCGAGATGGGCGGCAAGGCCCGGCTCCAGCCGCAGCCGGGCCGCCAGCCCGTCGAGAAAGGCGCGTTCCGCCGCCTGGTCCGGATCGATGGCGAGACGGGCGGCGAGGTAAAGCTCCGCCGCCTGTTCGGGCGTCGCCGCCTCCCGCGCGATCTCGTCGATGGCGATGGGCCGGGCCAGGAGATCGAACACCGCCGCCTTTTCCTCCGCACCGAGGCCGAGGCGCTCGACCTCGGAAAACAGCCGGTTCTGTTCCTGCGGATCGACATGGCCATCCGCCTTGGCGGCCCCGACCATGGCGGTCAGCAGCGCGAGGGCGAAGGGCTTGCCATCGGCCCCGGCCGTGCCTGCGTGGAATTCCGGCGGCGGCAGGCCGGCGGGATCGGCGGCGACCGGCCCCGGCGCCTTGCCGTCCTGCCAGTTGCGATAGGCTTTCCAGGCGAAATAGCCAAGGGCGGCGGCCCCGCCCACCTTGGCGACATCACCGACCAGATGACGCCCGGATCGGGAGCCGAGCAGCAGGCCGAGCAAGCCGCCAGCGGCGGCGCCGGAGGCAAAGCCGGTGCTGCCCTCCATGCGGTCCAGCCGGCCCTTCGCGTTGCGGCCGATGTCGGAGCCGAGAACCCGGTCAAGCAGCGATTTGGCGTCGAACATGCATTCACTCCACGGCAAGGGTCCCGCTGGCTAGATCGGGGTCATCGCCGTGGATTCAAGGGCCGCCGGCCTCAGGCCGTAAATTGCCCGGCCGCGATCGCGAGGAAGAGGACGAAGCCCATGCGCGCGTTCGACTTGAATTTGGCGAGGCATTCGGCGCCGTCGTCGAAATCGGTCACCGCCGCCTGCCAGGCCAGATGACCGGCGCAAGCCCCGAGGCCGAGCCAGAAGGGCCAGCCGAGGCCAACCAGCGCGCCCGCCCCGGCGATCAGACCCACCGTGCCGCCATAAACCGCCCATATGAAGGGCCGCGTCCTGGCCCCGAGGCGCAGCGCCGTCGACTTCACGCCGACGATGGCGTCGTCTTCCTTGTCCTGATGGGCATAGATCGTGTCATAGCCGAGGGTCCACAGGATCCCGGCGAGATAAAGGAGAATGGCGGGCCAGCCCAGATCGCCACGCACCGCCGACCAGCCGACCAGCGCGCCCCAATTGAAGGCGATGCCGAGCACGGCCTGCGGCCAATAGGTGATCCGCTTCATGAAGGGATAGACCGCGACCGGCAGCAGCGAGGCGACGCCGAGCCAGACGGTGAAGCTGTTCATCGACAGAAGAACCCCGAGGCCGACCAGCGCCTGCAGCCCGAGGAAGGCGAAACCCGCCTTCACCCCGAGGGCGCCGGACGGCAGCGGCCGCCCCCGCGTGCGGGCGACCTGGGCGTCGATATCCCGGTCGGCGATATCGTTGAGGGTGCAGCCCGCGCCCCGCATCACCGTCGCCCCGATGAAGAACAGCACCAGCAGCCCGAGGTCGGGCAGATGGCCAGCCGGCGCCGCCAGCGCCGCCGACCACCAGCACGGCAGCATCAGGAGCCAGATGCCGATCGGCCGGTCCACCCGGGCGAGGCGCAGGTAAGGGCGAAGTGCCGGCGGGCTGCGGTCGACCCAGGAATTCGGCGCGGCATCGGCCGGTTTCAGTTCGGGGGTCGTGATCGGGGCGGTGGGCATGTTCATCCTGCTGTGCTACCCCCAATGCCGCCACGCCTCAAGAAACGAGTGACGCCTGATGAGTGAACGCCCCCGCTACCGCCTGTTCGTCGATGCCCCGCTGGCGGCGGGCACGCCGGTCGCGCTGGACGAGGGGCAGGTGCATTATCTCGGTCATGTGCTGCGTCTTGGTGACGGCGATCAGGCCTGCGTCTTCAACGGCCGCGACGGCGAATGGCGCGCCGCCTTCGGCCGGATCGGCAAGAAGGGCGGCGCCCTCACCCCGCTCGAGCCGCTGGCGCCGCAACCGGCCGAGGCGGAAACCATCCTCGTCTTCGCGCCCATCAGAGGCGCCAAGGTCGAATTCGTCGCCGAGAAGGCGACGGAGCTGGGCGCCACCCGCCTTGTCCCGGCGATCACCCGGCGCACCGTGATCGACCGCGCCAACAGCCAGCGGATGCGCGCCAATGCGATCGAGGCGGCGGAACAATGCGGTCGCCTCGCCATCCCCGAAATCGCCGAAATCCGCAAGCTCGACCAGGTGCTGGGCGACTGGGACCCGGCGATTCCCCTGTTCTTCTGCGACGAGGGGGGCGACGTGCCGCCCCTGCTCGACGCCGCCAAAGGCCTCGGCGAATCGCCGGCCGGCGTGCTGATCGGCCCCGAAGGCGGCTTCGATCCCGTGGAGCGCGTGCTCCTCCGCCGCCTTGCCTTCGTGCGCCCGGTCGGCCTCGGCCGCCGCATCCTGCGCGCCGAAACCGCCGCCATCGCCGCCCTGGCCCTGATCGAAGCGGCCCGGCAGGCCTGAGCCCTCCGCGCCGGAAAGTTACGCCCGGAAACGCATGTCGGGCCTGCGTCCCGCGATGCTGGACAGGGTGATCGGCTTTCGGCTAGTCAACCAGACCAGCTTGGGCGGGAGATAGCGCATGTCGGGTGTACAGACGGCCGGAGAGCCGATCGAAAGCCGTCGCCAGCTTGTGGAATGGATGGCCGGCGGCGCCAGGCCCAAGGCCGAATGGCTGATCGGTACCGAGCACGAGAAATTCGGCTTTCGCCTGAACGACCTCGGCCCCGTCCCCTATGGCGGCGACCATGGCATCCGCGCCATGCTGGAAGGCCTGCGCCGCTTCGGCTGGACCCCCGTCCTCGAGGGCGAGAATATCATCGCCCTCGAGATGAACGGCGCCTCGATCAGCCTCGAGCCCGGCGGCCAGTTCGAGTTGTCGGGCGCCCCGCTCCAGACCATCCACCAGACCTGCGGCGAGGTCGGCACCCATCTCGAGCAGGTCCAGGAAGTCGCGCGGGAATTGGGCCTCGGCTTCATCGGCCTCGGCTTCGCGCCGACCTGGAAGCGGGACGAGATCCCGGTGATGCCCAAGGGCCGCTATGACATCATGCGGTCCTACATGCCGAAGAAGGGCAATCTCGGCCTCGACATGATGCTGCGCACCTCGACGGTGCAGGTGAATCTCGATTTCGGCTCGGAAGCCGACATGGTGGCGAAGCTGCGCGTCGCCCTCGCCCTGCAGCCGATCGCGACCGCGCTTTTCGCCAATTCGCCCTTCACCGAGGGCAAGCCGAACGGCTTCCAGTCCTATCGCGGCCATATCTGGTCCGATACCGATCCGGACCGCACCGGCCTGCTGCCCTTCGCCTTCGAGCCGGGTTTCGGTTTCGAGCAATACGTCGACTGGGCGCTCGATGTGCCGATGTATTTCGTCTATCGCGACGGGAAATACATCGATGCCTCGGGCCAGTCGTTCCGCGACTTCCTCGACGGCAGGCTGCCCGCCCTGCCCGGCGAAAAACCCCATCTCGGCGACTGGTCGGCCCATCTCACCACCCTGTTCCCGGAAGCAAGGGTGAAGCGCTACATCGAGATGCGGGGCGCCGATGGCGGCCCGTGGAAGCGGCTCTGCGCCCTTCCCGCGCTCTGGGTCGGGCTGATCTATTGCGACGACGCGCTGGCCGCCTGTCTCGACCTCGTGAAGGACTGGACGGCGGAGGAGCGCGAGGCGTTACGCGCCGCCGTGCCGCGCCTCGGCCTGCGGGCGCCCTTCCGGGGCGGCACCGTGCTCGACATCGCCCGCAAGGTCGTCGCCATCGCCGAGCGTGGCCTCGCCAAGCGCGCCGAGGACAATGGCATGGGCAGCGACGAGACCATGTTCATCGAGGTTCTGAAAAAGACGGTCGAGACCGGCAAGAGCCCGGCCGACGACCTGCTCGAGGCCTATAACGGGCGCTGGCACGGCGATATCCGGCAGTTGTTCGCCGAATACGCCTACTGAGCGCCGCGCCGCGCCGAGGAGCGCCTTCAGCGCCCGCTGAAGGCGTTTTTCGCGAACATCAGCATCAGGATAAGGGTCAGGAAAGCCCCGAGGGCCGCCGGGGTGAAGGCGATCAACCCGGCCAGATTGCCCGGCCCCGCCGCATTGTCCCAGGGCGACAGACCCCGGTTGGCGGCGAAATTGGCGAAGAGATAGAAGACCGTGTTCGCCCAGACGGCGAAGACGAGGCCATTGGCGATCCAGGCCCTGGCTTTTGCCGAGGCGATGGCCCGATCGATGATGCCGGCCACGGCCAGCGCCATCACGCCGTTCAGCAGGCTGCCGACATGCATGGCCCGCCAGCCCTTCTCGCTACCCGGAAAATCGAAGCGCGCGCTGGGCAGCGGATCGAGGATGAAGCCGCCGATGGCGACGAATCCGAGACAGAAGCCAGCGATCAGGCCGGCGGCGATGACAAGCGCGCCGTTTCCGGCAAGACGCCGGGCTTCGGGAGACAGGCCGTTCATTTTTTCCTCCGCTTGCGGAACTTCGTCCGATTCCCGGACGAACTTACAGCAGGGGTATGATTTGCCCAGCCGATCGAAAGTGGGGTTCGCGCCATGCTCTTGCGTCTTGCCGGCGCCATCCTCGGGTTGTTCATGTCCGGTCTACCCGCCGCGGCGGCGGATTTCGACGACCCTCGCCGCGTCTATCTCGCGCTCGACGAGGCGGCCGATGCCGTTGTCGAATGCGGAGGCGGTCGCATCCGCGTCGTCTTCGCCGATGGCGCCCGGGGCCTCGACCGCGACAGGGTGCTGGCCTGGGTGCGGCGGGCGGCGACCGCCGTCACCACCTACTTCGGGCGCTTTCCCGTCGACGATGTCGGCCTGCTGGTCATCGCCGATGGCGGCGACCGGGTGAAGACCGGCACGACCTTCGGCTTTCACGGCTCGGCCATCCGGGTCATCGTCGGCCGCGACGCGGGCGACGACGCCTTCGCCCGGGATTGGGTGCTGACCCACGAGATGGTCCATCTGGCCCTGCCCCAGATGGACGAGCGCTTTCTGTGGTTGCTGGAAGGCAGCGCGGTCTATGTCGAGCCGGTGGCGCGGGCCATGGCCGGCCAGATTCCGGCGGAAGCCGTCTGGCGCGACGCCCTGTCCGGCATGCCCAAGGGCGAGCCCGAGGCGGGCGATCGGGGCCTCGATTTCACGCCGACCTGGGGCCGCACCTATTGGGGCGGGGCGATCTTCTGCCTGCTGGCCGATATCGCCATCCGCCAGCAAAGCGAGGGTCGCCATTCCTTGCGCGATGCCTTCACGGCGATCAACCGGGCCAGCGGCGGCAATACCGCCTATTGGTCGATGGAGGAGATCATCGCCACCGGTGACCGCGCCACCGGGACGGACGCCCTCGCCGAGCTCTATGCGAAAATGTCCGCCGTTCCGTCGCCCGCCGACCTGCCCGCGCTGTTCGCCGCCCTCGGCGTCCGCGCGGAAGGCGGGGCGATCCTGTTCGACGACAGCGCCCCCCTCGCCCCGATCCGCCGGGCGATCACCGCCAATTAGGCGCCGGTGCCGCCGATGGTGAGGCCGTCGATCAGCAGGGTGGGCTGGCCGACGCCGACCGGCACGCCCTGGCCCGACTTGCCGCAGGTGCCGATGCCGGGATCGAGCGCCAGGTCGTTGGCGACGGCGCGCACCTGGGTCAGGCAGTCCGGGCCATTGCCGATCAGGGTCGCGCCCTTGACCGCCGGGCCGACCTTGCCGTTCTGAATCAGATAGGCCTCGGTGCAGGTGAAGACGAATTTGCCCGAGGTGATGTCGACCTGGCCGCCGCCGAAATTGACGGCATAGAGCCCGTCCTTCACCGAGGCGATGATGTCGTCTTTCGTGGCATCGCCGCCCAGCATGATCGTGTTGGTCATGCGCGGCATCGGGGCATGGGCGTAGGACTGGCGACGGCCGTTGCCGGTCGGCTTCATGCCCATCAGCCGGGCGTTCAGCCGGTCCTGCAGATAGCCGACGAGAATGCCGTCCTCGATCAGCGTGGTGCGGCTGGTCGGCGTGCCTTCATCGTCGACGGTCAGCGAGCCGCGCCGGCCGGGCAAGGTGCCGTCGTCGACGACGGTGACGCCCCTGGCCGCGACCTGCTTGCCCATGAGGCCCGAGAAGGCCGACGTCTTCTTGCGGTTGAAATCGCCTTCCAGCCCGTGGCCGATCGCCTCGTGCAGGAGGATGCCCGGCCAGCCGGAGCCCAGCACCACGGGCATTTCGCCCGCCGGCGCCGCCACCGCGTCGACATTGACGAGGGCCTGGCGCAGCGCCTCGTCGACCGCGCCCCGCCAATGGGCGGGATCCATGTATTTCGTGTAGAAGCCGCGCTCCCCGGCGCCGTAACTGCCGGATTCCTGCTTGCCATTGGCCTCGACGACGACCGAGACGTTCAGGCGGACCAGCGGCCGGACATCGCGCACCCGAAGGCCCGAGGCCCGCACGATCTCGACCACCTGCCACGAGCCCGAGAGCGAGGCGGAAACCTGGCGCACCCGCGGGTCCTTCGCCCGCGCATAGGCGTCGATCTCGGCGAGGAGATTGGTCTTCGCCTCGAAGGGCACGTCGGACAGCGGATTATCCTCGACATAAAGCCGGGCATTGGTGCCGGGCGGCGGCGGCGCCATCACGCCGCCATTGCCCCGGGCGACCGCCTGCACGGTGCGCGCGGCACGGGCGATGGCGTCTTCCGAGAGTTCGGCGGCATGGGCGAATCCGGTCGCCTCGCCAGCGACGGCACGGAGGCCAAAACCCTGCGAGCTGTCGAAACTCGCCGCCTTCAGACGCCCGTCGTCGAAGGCATATGATTCGGACTGCGAATATTCGAGGAACAATTCGCCGTCGTCGGCCCCTTCGAGCGCCCCGTCGACCAGGCGATCGACACGGGCGGGGTCGAGGCCCGCGCGCTCGAAAAACAGGGCATCGGGCACCAGACGGTCGGACTCGGACATCGCAAAGGCTCCTTGGCAAGGCCTCTAATATGGGGGATCCGGCCGCTTTCGTCACCCGCCCGGGGCAGATTTCGGCAAGGCATCAAAAAATGACGCTGATCAATTGTGTTTTGCGTCATAACGTCGCAAGACCGGGGCGGCGAATGGTGCTGCCGCCCCGGACAGTATAATGCGCCAGACGCAACATCTGTTCGCGGGCCCCACGCCGGTGATAGGTTTGCCATGCACTTGAGGCTGGCGGACCGACACGATCGAATGTACCCATTCGGTCTGGCCGGGGCTTCGCCGGACGGCACGGAATTTCACGAGGGGTGGGCCGGGCGAAATGTCGCGCCCGGACCGGACAGCAAAGCGGGAGTTGGATCGACCCATGGGTCACAAGCTCGACAGGGCCACCACTGGCCTGATTTCCCTGATCACCGGGGCGGCCCTGCCGGGCCTCGCTCTCGCGGCCCAGCCCGAACGCTGGGAACTCAACCTGCAACCGGCGGTGACGCCGGTCGCCGAGAAAATCAACAGCTTCCATGACCTGCTGCTGGTGATCATCATCACCATCACGGTGTTCGTCGCGGGGCTGCTGGTTTACGTGATGTACCGTTTCCGGGCTTCGGCGAACCCGAACCCGTCGCGGACTTCGCACAACACGCTGATCGAGGTGTTGTGGACCGTCGCGCCGATCATGATCCTGGTCGTGATCGCCATCCCGTCGTTCCGCCTGCTCTATTTCTCGGACAAGGCCGCCGACGCGGAAATGACCGTGAAGGTTCAGGGCTATCAGTGGTACTGGGCCTATTCCTACCCGGACGCCGGCGACGTGACGATCGAGTCCCGCATCGCCGCCCGCACCGCGGCGGAAGCGACCGATGGCAAGATCCGCCTGCTCTCGACCGACAACCCGATGGTCGTGCCGGTCGATACCGTGGTCCGCGTCATCGTCACCTCGGACAACGTGATCCACTCCTGGGCCGTTCCGGCCTTCGGCGTGCAGAAATACGCCAACCCCGGCCACGCCAACGAAAGCTGGTTCAAGGCCGAGAAGACCGGCACCTACTACGGCATGTGCCAGCAGATCTGCGGCTCGGACCACGGCTTCATGCCGGTCGAGGTGAAGGTCGTCTCCAAGGAGGAATACGCCGCCTGGATCGCCCAGCAGAAGGCCCAGGCCGGCATTCCGTCGACCACCACCAATGTCGCCTCGGCCTCGGCCGCGGCCACCGCGAACTGATCGCTCGAAAGGGACGCAACAGATGGCGAGCAATGCTGCCGCTCACGGCCACGAGGCCCATGGCCACGACGATCACGGTCACCCGACCGGGCTTCGTCGCTGGCTGTTTTCGACCAACCACAAGGACATCGGCTCCCTCTATCTGATCTTCGCGGTGATCGCGGGTCTGATCGGCGGCGCCATGTCGATGCTGATGCGCCTCGAGCTGCAGGAGCCGGGCACCCAGTGGATCCAGAACCATCACCTCTTCAACGTGCTGGTGACGGGCCATGGCCTGATCATGGTGTTCTTCGTGATCATGCCGGCGATGATCGGCGGCTTCGGCAACTGGTTCGTGCCGCTGATGATCGGCGCGCCGGACATGGCCTTCCCGCGCATGAACAATATCTCGTTCTGGCTGCTGGTCCCGTCCTTCATCCTGCTGCTGATCTCGGTCTTCGTGCCGGGCATCGGCTCCGACGCGGGCGTCGGCACGGGCTGGACGATCTACACGCCACTGTCGTCGAACGTCCCCGGCGTCGTCACCCATGACGGCCCCGCGGTCGATCTCGCGATCCTGTCGCTGCACCTCTCGGGTGCGTCGTCGATCCTCGGCGCGATCAACTTCATCACCACGATCTTCAACATGCGCGCGCCGGGCATGACCCTGCACCGCATGCCGCTGTTCGCCTGGTCGGTGCTCGTGACCGCCTTCCTGCTGCTGCTGTCGCTGCCCGTCCTGGCCGGCGCCATCACCATGCTGCTGACGGACCGCAACTTCGGCACGGCCTTCTTCAATCCGGCCGGTGGCGGTGATCCGATCCTGTTCCAGCATCTGTTCTGGTTCTTCGGTCACCCCGAAGTCTACATCATGATCCTGCCGGGCTTCGGCATCATCAGCCACATCATCTCGACCTTCAGCCGCAAGCCCGTGTTCGGCTATCTCGGCATGGCCTACGCCATGGTCGCGATCGGCGTCGTCGGCTTCATCGTGTGGGCGCACCACATGTACACGACCGGCCTGTCGGTCGACACCCGCGCCTATTTCACCGCTGCGACCATGGTCATCGCGGTGCCGACCGGCATCAAGATCTTCTCCTGGATCGCGACCATGTGGGGCGGCTCGATCCGCTTCACGACGCCGATGATCTGGGCGATCGGCTTCATCTTCCTGTTCACCGTCGGCGGCGTGACCGGCGTCGTGCTGGCCAACGCCGGCATCGATACCGCGCTTCACAACACCTATTACGTCGTGGCGCATTTCCACTACGTGCTGTCGCTGGGCGCCGTGTTCTCGATCTTCGCGGGCTTCTACTACTGGTTCCCGAAGATGTCCGGCTACATGTACTCCGAGACGCTGGGCAAGATTCACTTCTGGATGATGTTCATCGGCGTGAACCTTCTGTTCTTCCCGATGCACTTCCTCGGCCTCGCCGGGATGCCGCGCCGCATTCCCGACTATCCGGACGCTTTCGCGGACTGGAACCGGATCGCCTCCTACGGTGCCTATCTCTCGGGCTTGAGCGTGATCTTCTTCCTCTTCGTCGTGCTGCACGCCTTCCTGTCGGGCAAGCGCGCCGCCGCCAACCCGTGGGGCGAAGGCGCCGAGACGCTGGAGTGGACCCTGTCCTCGCCGCCGCCGTTCCACCAGTTCAACGAACTGCCGGTCATCAAGGCCAGCGGTCACCACTGACAGCAAGCGGTCGGAGAAACTTCACGTGACCATCGTCACCGATCATCGTCTCTCGACCGCGCAAGGCGCGGGGTCCGCCTCCCTGGAGGCGGACCTCGACGGCCGCGCGTCGGATTTCTTCGCGCTGCTCAAGCCGCGGGTCATGTCGCTCGTGGTCTTCACCGGGCTGGTCGGTCTCGTGCTCGCGCCGGGCGACCTCAACCCGATCATCGGATTCACCGCCCTCCTCTGCATCGCGGTGGGCGCGGGTGCCTCGGGCGCCCTGAACATGTGGTACGACGCGGATATCGATGCCCGCATGTCGCGTACCCAGTCCCGCCCCATCCCCTCGGGCCGCGTCAGCGCCGGGGATGCCAAGGCGTTCGGCATCGTCCTATCGGTCGCTTCGGTGCTGACCATGGGGCTGCTGGTCAATGTCCTGTCGGCGGCCCTGCTCGCCTTCACGATCTTCTTCTATGTCGTTGTCTACACGATGTATCTGAAGCGGCGCACGCCCCAGAACATCGTCATCGGCGGCCTGTCGGGCGCGCTGCCCCCGGTCATCGGCTGGGCCGCGGTCACCGGTACGGTCTCGATCGAATCGCTTTCACTCTGCGCCCTGATCTTCGTCTGGACGCCGCCTCATTTCTGGGCTCTCTCGCTGGTCAAGGCCGCCGACTACGGCGCCGTCGGCGTGCCCATGATGCCGAACGTCGCCGGCCCCGAATCGACCCGCCGCCAGATCCTCGCCTATGCCGTCCTGCTGGCGCCGCTCGGCCTCGCGCCGACGCTGCTCGGCTTCGCCGGTCTCGTCTATGGCGTCGCCGCCGGCATCCTCGGCCTCGTCTTCGTCGCCCTGTCGGCTCGCCTCTATGTGAAGCGCGACAACCGCTCGGCGATGCAGTTGTTCGGCTATTCCATCCTCTATCTGTTCCTGCTCTTCGCCCTGCTGCTGGTCGGGCGTCTGGCGGGCTTGCCCTGAGCGTGGAATGAGCGTCATGCCGATATCCGAAATGCATCGCCGGCGGCGTAGCCGCAATATCGCCCTCGGCCTCGCGCTGGTGGCCTGGGTCGTGATCATTTTCCTGGTCTCCCTGGTGAAGGTGTCCGGCGGATGAGAGAGACCCCCCATCCCGATCATCGCCCGCCCCGCCACGGCAGGACGGCGATCGTCCTTGCCGCCACCGTCGCCGGAATGCTCGGGCTGACCTATGCCTCGGTGCCGCTCTACAAGCTGTTCTGCGCCGCGACCGGCTATGGCGGCACCACGCAGCGCGCCGAGGATGGCGCCGCGGCGCCCGCCGTCACGTCCGACCGGCTGTTCACCGTCCAGTTCGACGCCAATACGTCGGGCGAATTGCCCTGGACCTTCAAGCCCGAGCAGGCCTCCGTCACGGTCAAGGCCGGCGAGCAGAAAGTCATCTATTACAAGGCGATCAACCATGCCGATCGTCCGGTGACCGGCCGCGCGCTGTTCAACGTGACGCCCGACAAGACCGGCCCCTACTTCGTGAAGATCGCCTGCTTCTGCTTCGAGGAGCAGACGCTCCAGCCCGGGCAGGAGATCGACATGCCGGTGCTTTTCTATATCGACCCCGCGGTCGCCGATGACCGCAACGTCGACGAAGTGAAGACCATCACGCTTTCCTACACGTTCTTCCGGGATCAGAACGACGAGGCCCAGGCCGCCGCCGCTCCGACCCCGGCAGCACCCATCAATTGACCAAGGATCCGTTCGAGGGACCGACAGCCATGGCGCACGCAGATACTCCCCAACACGACTACCACCTGCTCAATCCGAGCCCGTGGCCCTTCCTTGGCTCGTTCTCGGCGCTGGTCATGGCGCTTGGCGCCGTGCACTGGATGCACCCCGAGACGTTCCTGTCCTTCATGCCGACCAAGTCGACCCTGTTCCTGGTCGGCCTCGCGGGCGTGCTCTACACCATGCTGGCCTGGTGGCGGGACGTGGTCGACGAGTCGGTCCACAAGAAGGAACATACCCCGGTGATCAAGCTGGGCCTGCGCTACGGCATGGTCCTCTTCATCGCTTCGGAAGTGATGTTCTTCGTCGCCTGGTTCTGGGCCTATTTCTACGGCGCCCTGTACCCGACCGAGGCCATGGGCCATGTCTGGCCGCCCAAGGGCATCGAGAGCTTCGATCCCTGGCACCTGCCCTTCATGAACACCGTGATCCTGCTTTTGTCGGGCACCACCGTGACCTGGGCGCACCACGCGCTGCTGGAAGGCAACCGCAAGGGCCTCATTCAGGGCCTGATCCTGACCGTGATCCTCGGCTTCTTCTTCTCCTGCGTGCAGGCCTATGAATATGCCCATGCCGCCTTTACCTTCGGCGGCAACGAGGCGGGCGCGAATTTCTATGCCGGCAGTTTCTTCATGGCGACCGGCTTCCACGGCTTCCACGTCATCATCGGCACGATCTTCCTGCTGATCTGCCTGGTGCGCGCCTATCGCGGCCATTTCACCCCGACCAGCCATTTCGGCTTCGAGGCGGCGGCCTGGTACTGGCATTTCGTCGACGTGGTGTGGATCTTCCTGTTCGCCAGCATCTACGTCTGGGGCGCCGGCACCGTCGCCGCGCACGGCTGAACCTTCGGGGAGGAGCATTCATTTGGCCAAGGCCCGTTGCCCGCGTTGTGGACAGGGCCCGTTGTTCACGGGCCTCCTCAACCTGCGTGAGAAATGCTCCTCCTGCGGACTGGATTATACCGCCATCGATACCGGAGACGGCCCCGCCGTCTTCGTCGTGCTGATCCTGGGCGCCCTCGTCACCGGCGGCGCCCTCTGGCTCGAAGTCAACTACGAGCCGCCGATCTGGTTGCACCTGATCATCTGGCTGCCCCTGATCCTCGTCGCGTCCATCTACATGTTGCGCCGGATCAAGACCGCGCTCATACACCAGCAATATCGCAAGCTCGGCTGGTAAGAAGGGGCCCATCATGGCCACCCAGACTGCGACCCCCACGGGGTCGCGCCGTTTCCGTCCCACCTTCGGGCCGTCCATCGTCACCGCGATCACCGTCGCCCTGCTGCTCGCCCTCGGGGCGTGGCAGCTGCAGCGCATGACCTGGAAACAGGGGCTGATCGACGCGCTCGAGGCTCATCGCCTGCTGCCGCCGGCAGTGCTGCCGACCAAGATCGACGATCCCGAGGCCTGGCGCTACCGCACGGTCAGCGTCACCGGCACCTTCCGCCACGCGGACGAGATCCACATCGTCGCCTATTCCGAGGACGCCAGGCAGGGCTACCAGATCGTCACCCCGCTGGTCCGGGCGGATGGCACGACGGTGATGGTGAACCGGGGCTGGCTACCGACCGATTTCCGCGACCAGGGCAGCCGTCCCGACAGTCTCGTCGCTGGCGAGGTGACGGTGACCGGCATGGCGCGCCCGGGCTGGCCCCAGGGCTGGTTCGTGCCCGACAATGACCCGGCGAAGAACGTCTGGTTCTGGGGCGATCTGCCGGCCATGGCCAAGGCGGCCCATGCCCCGGATGCCCTGCCCCTGATCGTCGAGGCGGATGCGACACCCAATCCGGGCGGCCTGCCCATCGGCGGCCAGAGCGTGATCAACCTGCGCAATGACCATCTGCAATATGCGATCACCTGGTTCGCCCTCGCGATCGGTATTTTCGCGGTCTATTTCTTCTATCACTTCAAGCCGGTGACGCCGGAGAAGGCCTGATCCCATGTCGACGAGCGCCTACGCCCGCCTGGAAGACCGTTTCCGCCGTCTTTCCGCCGTGCAGGGGGCGCTCGCCGTGCTTCACTGGGACAGCGCGGCCGTCATGCCGCCGGGCGGCGCGGAAGCGCGGGGCGAACAGATCGCCACCCTGTCGGTCATCGCTCATGACCTGCTGACCGCGCCCGAACTGGCCGACCTGATGGACATGGCCGCGGCCGACGAGCTGGAGCCCTGGCAGGCGGCCAATCTGGCCGAGGCGCATCGCCAGTGGCGCCACGCGACCGCCGTCGCCCCCGACCTGGTCGAAGCCATCGCCCGCCAGTCCCATGAAACCGAACTGGCCTGGCGTACCGCAAGGGCGGCCAATGATTTCGCCAGCCTCGCGCCCCGGCTTCAAGCCCTGCTGGATCTCGTGCGCCAGGTCGCCGCCACCAAGGCCGAGGCCTTCGGCCTGTCGCCCTATGACGCCCTGCTCGACGAATATGAGCCCGGCGGCCGCTCGGCCCGCATCGATGCGCTCTTCGCCGAACTGGGGGATTTCCTGCCCGATTTGCGCGGCCGCGTGATCGAGCGTCAGGCCGCCCTGCCCCCTGCCCTGCCCCTGGAAGGTCCCTTTCCGGTCGAGGCCCAGCGCCGGTTGGCCGAGCGCATTCTCGACGTGCTGCGGTTCGACCGCGCCCATGGCCGGCTGGACGTCAGCCATCACCCCTTCACCGGCGGCGTGCCCGACGATGTGCGCATCACCACGCGCTACGCGACTTCGGATTTCACCCGCTCGCTGATGGGGGTCATCCACGAGACGGGCCATGCGCAATACGAGCGCGGCCTGCCGCTGGCCTGGCGCGGTCAGCCGGTGGGCAATGCCCGGGGCATGACCCTGCACGAGAGCCAGTCGCTTTTGTTCGAGATGCAGGCCTGCCGCACGCCGGAATTCATCACCTTCATCGCGCCCCTGATCCGCGAGACCTTCGGCCGCGCCGGGGATGCCTTCGGCGAAGCCAACCTCCGCCACATCTACCACAAGGTCAGCCCCGGCCTGATCCGGGTCGACGCCGACGAAGTCTGCTATCCGTCCCACGTCATCCTGCGCTACCGGCTGGAGCGGGCGATGATCGCCGACGACCTCAGGGTCGCCGATCTGCCGGGCGCCTGGTCCGAGGGCATGAAATCCCTGCTGGGCATCACCCCGCCCGATGATGCCGATGGCTGTCTGCAGGATATCCATTGGCCGGGCGGCAGCTTCGGCTATTTCCCGACCTATACCCTGGGCGCCATGGCGGCGGCGCAGCTGTTCGCGGCCGCGACCTCGGCGGACGACGCCATCCTGCCCGGCATCGCCGAAGGCGATTTCAAGCCCTTGCTCGGCTGGCTGCGCCCCAATGTCCATGAAAAGGGCTCGAGCCGGACGACCGACGAAATCCTGATCGAGGCCACGGGCCTGCCGCTGGGCACCGCCGCCTTCCGCAAGCATCTGGAAGGCCGATATCTCGGCTGACGCCGCATCCGCCTCAGTCGGGGGGGAGTCGCGGCCGCCCGTCGTCGGAGGCCCGGCGATAGCCGTTGCGGCCGGCGCGCTTGACCATATACATGGCCGTGTCGGCGGATTTCAGCAAGCTGTCCGGGTCCGTCCCGTCGCGGGGATAGATCGCCATGCCGATGCTGACCGTGACGTCGAGCGACTTGTCCCCGACCTCGATCGGCGTGGCGAAACTCTCGACGATGCGCCGGGCGATGAGTTCCGCCCCGCCGTTGCCACCGCCGTCGAGGGCCGCGAGCATGACGAATTCGTCACCGCCCAGCCGGCATACCGTATCGCTGTCGCGCAGCCCGTCGCTCAGGCGCCGCGCCACCTGGTTCAGCACCAAATCGCCGACATCGTGGCCCTGGGTGTCGTTGATCGACTTGAAGCGATCGACATCGAGGAAGATCACGGCGAAAGACGAACCGTGCTGCCGGGCCGACCGGCAGGCCTGCAGGATGCGGTCCTGGAACAGGATGCGATTGGGCAGGCCGGTGACGCTGTCATAATGCGCCAGCTGGGCCATGTGCTGGGCCATGCGCCGCGCTTCGGTCACATCGTGCAGAACGAGGACGGATCCCAAACGGTCGCCGTCGCGCGCGCGGATGGGCGATGCCTGCAGGCTCACCGCCCGTTCCGGCCTTCCCGCCGCGCTCAGCAGCGCGACCTTGGCGGGACGCATATTGCCTGCTTCGAGCGGATCGACCGCGAGACCGTCGTCGGCGCTGAAAAGACGAACCGCCTCGTTGAGCAACCGTCCCCTCACCCCCTCGCCCCCCTGTTCCAGCAGCCTTTCGGCGGCGGGGTTCAGGTAAGTTACGATCCCCCGCTCGTCGACCACCAGGACCGCGTCGCCGATCGAATGCATGGCGGCATCCATCAGCTCTTGCTCGGCGGCGAGTTCGGCGGCGAGAAGCCGCTTCTCGGTGACATCCTCCATCACCGCCAGCGTGCGCAGGCGATTGCCCTGGGCATCGGTCTCCCACACAGCGGACAGCAGGACGTCGATCAACCGCCCGTCCTTGGCCACCATCCGATAGGGCACGTCCTCGACATGCCCGTCGCGCCAGAAACGGGGCATGACCTCCTCGAACGCGAAGCGCCGCGATTCCGGCGTGAGGAAATCCGTCGAACGGCGCCCGATGACTTCGGACTTCTCGTAGCCCAGACGGCGCAGCCAGGCCGCGCTGACGCTGACGATGAAGCCTTCGGCATCAATCGAATGCATGATCGCCGGCGTGTGCTCGTACAAGCTCCGGAAACGCTCGGTCTTGTCGGCCAATCGCGCCAGACTGTCGCGGATCATTTCGAGGCTGGACGCCAGCGCCATCGGCGGAATGAGCGTGAACACCAGCGGCAGATAGAACATGACCTCGCCGAAACGGGAAACCGTCGGCGGCTGCGTAAAAATGCCGAGCGAAATCAAGGCCCCGACAGTCAGGCACACGATCAGCCCGCCGAGCGCCGCCGCCTCGAAGCCACCGACGTAGGCAACGACGACCAGCGCCACCGACATATAGACATAGGGGTAGGGCAGATTCGTCGGCACGAAGAGAGCGACCGCCACCAGGCCTAGCAGGCTGACGAGGACCATCGGCCGGCCCAAGACCGCGAGCACATGCCGCGCGCCCCGGATACCGACCGCAAGGGCGATGGGCAGAATGGCTGCGCTGCCGATGGCGCTGCCGACGAACCAGGCGAACCAGACCGTGCCGTAGGGCGCCAGACCATAAGCCGCGAGAATGCCGGAACCGATGGTCGCGCCGACCGCCGCCGGCAGGGAGCTGCCCAGCAGCAGGACTTTCAGCAGGGCGCCGGGGTGTTCGATCGCCTGCTCGGGCTTGCACCAGCGTTGCAGCGACCAGCCGGAAAACACGATCTCGGCCAGGTTGGCGGCGGTGAACAGGATGCTCAGCGACCAAGGATCGCCGAACAGGAGATTAGCCGCGACATTGGCGCCGGAAAAGCCGATCAGAGGGGCGAGCCAACGCCGGCTGGGCCGGAAGACGATGGCGGAAACCGTCAGCGCGTTGGCATACCAAAGCGTCGCGATGCTGCCCGGCTGCCGCGAAAGGTGAATGGCGCCGAGCGCGAGCACGAAACAGGCGACCCCGAGCCCGGCGGCGAAAACGGCTGCGCGAAGGCGCGGATCAGCGCGGGCGGGCATGGCGCCCCCGCCGGAGCATCGCGACCACCGCGACGAGCGCAGCCAGTGCTGCAAAGCCCGTGGCGCCCCATCCGACCGCTACCTTACGCCAATCGGTCGCGTGTTCCACGGTCGGCGGCATCCAGCGGTCGAAAATGGCGCGCCGCTGATCGGACGTCAGGGCGCGCAGACCCTTCTCGAGCGCGGCGCCGATGTCCACGCGTCCTTTGGGATAGGCGAAGCTCAAGGCGTAATCGAAGCCGACCGGCGCGCCGGTGGTCAGCTCCGGCAGCTGTTGGCGCGAACGCACGAAGGCGACGCTGGCCGCATCGGCCACAACGGCGTCCACCTGCCCGTCCGCCAGCGCCTGAAGGCACTGGCTGTCGTCGGGCAGCGCGACCCATTCCACTGCGGGATATTTGTTGCGGACGAAAGCCTCGACGGCGAAGCCCTTACCGACGGCGACGCGCCGACCGGCCATCTCGTCCAGCACGTGACGCGGGCCGACTGCCCGCTCGACCAGAATGGCCGGAACGGCGACATAGGCCTGACTGAAGTCGAGGAAGGTGCCGCGCTCGGGGTTGGGCCGCAGGGACGATACGAGGTCGACGTCGCCGGCGCGGACCGCCTCGAGAATATCGCCGAGGCTGCGCGCAGGAAGCATGTCGACGCTCAGGTCGCCGGCCGTCGCGACCTCCCGCAGGATATCGACGGACAGCCCCAGAATCTGTCCAGACTCATCCCGATAGACGAAGGGACCGTAATCCTTCTCCGGCGCGAAGCGTATTCTCAGGTCGGCCGCGGCGGGCACCACCTGCAGCATCCAGGTCGCGAGCGCCAATCCGCAAAGAGAGAATAATGCAGGAACTTGGGGCATGAGTTCGCCAACCTACGGTGTTGCTGATCTCCCCTGACTTACGGGTAAAAGGATTAACAACAGGTCATCGGGCGCCGGGCGTATCTGCCAATTATATCTGAAAACAAAAAAATGGCAGCGGCGACCTTAACGGGCCGGCGCGTCTTCGCGCTTCGGGTTCAGGCGCTGGGCGAGTTCGGCCAAGCTGTCGCGCGAATTCAGGTAGACGGTCTTGTGCACCTTGCGGATGAGGCCGTCCTCGATCAGTTGCCCCATCACCCTTGCCACCGTCTCCCGGGTCGTGGAGGCGAGAGCGGCGATCTCGGCCTGGGTCGGCATCGGATAGACCAGCCAGGAATCGGCCTTCACCGGGTCCGGCTTGGCGAGGCGCAGCAACTCGATGCACACCCGCTGATGCGCGCCGAGGGTGGCGAGATCCATGATCCTCTCGTCCGCCGTGCGGACGATGCGGACCATTTTCTGCAGGACGCGAAAGGCGATTTCCGGCTGGCCCTTCAGCAGCTCGGCGAATGTCTCGCGCGAGAGTTCGGCGATCCGGCATTCGGTCTGGGCGACGATATTGGCCGAGCGCGGCAAACCATCGATCGCCGACAATTCACCGAAGAAATCGCCAGCCTTCACCCGGGCATAGGCGATCTCGCGGCCCTGGCTGGAGTAATTCACCACATCCACCTCGCCCTCGATGACGAGATAGACGCCGCGGCAATCGCTCTGCCGGTCGAAGACCACTTCGCCCTCGTCGAAGCGGTGCCAGCGCGCCGCGCGGGCAAGGTCGTTCAGGGCCGTCTCGGACAGACCCTGCAACAGATTGATCCTTGAAAGCATACTTGCCGTGGACATGCCCCGCAGCGTAGCCAAGACCCGCGCGAGGTCAATCATCGCCTGCACGCCGGAGAAAGAAAAACCTGTGACGCCCGACACAGCGCGCCCCGGCGCCCTGGGTCAATATCCCCCTGCCTCGCACCCGAGGCAGCCAACCCTGCACCAACTCGCTCCGCCCCCCTGCCCCGGGGGGCGGGGCATCCTTTGTCAGAAGGTCGCGGTCCTGCCCTCTTGCCGGCCGGGCGAGGCGGCATCACTCTATGACACATGAAACAGATGTCAGAGCCCGCGACCGAGACCCTGGAAGGCAAGCTGCTGGTGGCCATGCCGAGCATGGGCGACCCGCGCTTCGAGCGGACGGTCATCTATATGTGCGCCCATTCGCCGGAAGGGGCGATGGGTCTCGTCATCAACAAGCCGGCCGGGCATATCAGCTTCCCCGAGCTGCTGACCCAGCTCGGCATCGAGGCGGAAACGGATGTCGAGCCGATCCGCGTGCTCTCGGGCGGGCCGGTCGAGGCGGCGCGCGGCTTCGTGCTTCACACCGACGACTACACCCAGCCGAGCAGCATGGAAGTGGGCGATCATGTCGCCCTGACGGCGACGGTCGACATCCTGAAGGCGATCGCCGCGGGCGAGGGCCCGCGCCAGTGCCTGTTCGCCCTTGGCTATGCCGGCTGGGGACCGGGCCAGCTCGACGCGGAAATCCAGGCCAATGGCTGGCTTCATGTCGATGCCGACCCGGACATCCTGTTCTCGGCCGATCTCGACCGGAAATGGACGAGGGCCATCGCCAAACTGGGCTTCGACGTCGCCCATCTTTCCGGCACCGCCGGAAGGGCCTGACGCCCGAGGGGCGACAGGCCGGCCCGTTCAGCGCGTGCTGCCGTCGCCATAGCGCTGGTCGAGGGCTTTCGCCGCCTCGGCCAGCTTGGCGATGACGCCGCGAGCCTCGCCCAATTGCGCGATCAGCGGCTCGACCTTGGCCCGGGTCGCATCGTCGCCATAGGCGAATTTGCCATCCGTGCCCCTGGTGGCCTTGCCGCCCAGCAACGCGACCGTGATGTCGGCGATGGTTCCGGCGGCCTTTCGCGTGGTCACGGCGAGGGCGACGTAGAAAGTCCCGAGTTCCTTCTGACGCTGGGCCATCGTCTGCTGCATCTCGGCGCGGAACTGTTCCGACAGCTCCAGTCTCTCAGCGGCGGCGTTCAGGTCGGCGCGTTCCTTCTGCAACTGCGCCACGACCTGATCGGGCACGCCGCTGAGCAGCACGTCGATGTCGAGCAGACGGCTGCGCAGGGCCTGCAGGCCGGCCTTGTCCGCAGGGTCGAAATCGAGGCCCCAAGGCACCTTGTCGCTCTGCACCTGATCGAAGATCGCCTTGATCGCGCCCCGCGTCTCGGCCCGGCGCCTGATCTCGTGAAGGGCATAGGCGGCGTAGGGATTGCTGGCGGAAATCGCCTGCAGCCGGGCATGGGCATCGGCCACGGAGGCCGCGCCGGTGATCGCCGCGCTGGCCTCCCGGCGATCGCTGGCCTCGCCGTAGGGGCCGGCATGGAGCGCCCACAGGGCGATCAGCGCCCAAAGGCCGGCCGATAGCCAACGGAAAGTCTTGCGATACCCCGAGGGGCCGAGCGGCAGGAACGTCAGGCCAAAGCCGACCAGACCACCGACGAGGCCGGCGCCCAGCACGACAAGGAAACCGACACCGCTGAAGCCATAGACCGCCGAGAGAATCTGGTAGGCCGACACAAGCCCGACGATCCCCAGCACGGCATAGCTCGCCGGCAATACCCAGCGCGGCACATGGGGCCCCTCCCCGCCTTGTCGCTGGAACATCGAGGGCTCGAAATCAGTGCTCAAGACAGTCTCCGATCTGGTCGCGGCGGCCCTCAGGCCCTGTGCCGCGGGTCGCTGGCGAGCATGGCGAACAGCAGGTGGTCGCGCCATTGCCCATTGATTCTGAGGTACTGCCGGGCCAGCCCTTCCTCGGAAAAGCCGGCCTTGCGCAGGACGGCCTTCGATGCCTCGTTGAAAGGCAGGCAGGCCGCTTCCATACGATGCAGGCGCATGGTTTCGAAGACGTGAACGGCGATGCCGCGAACGGCTTCGGTCATCAGGCCACGGCCGGCGTGGCGCTGCCCCATCCAGTAGCCGAGGGCGCAGCTCTGGGTCACGCCGCGCCGCACCCCCGACAGGGTGACCCCTCCCAGCAGGGCGCCATCGGCCCGGCCGAACAGGAACAGCGTGTAGCCGATATCGTCGTGGGCTTCACGGGCATAGCGCCGCAGCCGTTGCCGGAAGGCGTTGCGGGTCAGGTCATCGGGCGGCCAGGTCGGCTCCCACGGCGTCAGGAAGTCGCGGCTTTCGCCGCGCAGCTTCATCCATTGCTCGTAGTCGCTCATGATCGGGGGCCGCAGCTCGACCCGCGCGGTGGTCACCACCGGCAGGGGATCGAGGCGCAGCGACCGGATCAGCGACATGGCCGGGCCTAGCCGAAGCGGGCCGAGATGCTGGCGGCCGATTCGATGCCGCCGTGGGGGCCAAGGGCGGCCACCGCCGGCTTGCCCCGCATGGTGCGTTCGGCGAAGCGCCGCACCGCCGCCGCGTCGACCACCGCCAGCTTGTCCAGCACTTCCTCGGTCGACATGATGTGGCCGTGGTTCAGCCATTGCCGGCCGATGGTCTCGATCACCGACGACGGGCTTTCCAGCCCCATCAGGTAACCGGCGCGCAGCTGCGCCCGGGCGCGGGCCACCTCCACCTCGTCGGCATCGGTCACCAGCTTGGCCATTTCATCGGCGATCACCGGCACGAGGTCGCCCGCGTCTTCCTCGCTGGTGCCGGCGTAGATGCCGATGGTGCCGCTGTCGGTGTTCGAGCCGGCGTAGGCGAAGACCGAATAGGCCAGGCCCCGCACTTCGCGGATTTCCTGGAACAGGCGGGACGACATGCCGCCGCCCAGCACCGTCGCATAGACCTGCGCCGTGAAGTAATCCGGGTCGTCGTAAGAGACACCGGCGAAGGACATGGCCAGATGGACCTGCTCGAGGTCGCGGTCGTCACGCCAGTCGCCGGCGACGAAACGCGCCGGATCGGCCTTGGCGTTGCCCCGGGGACCAAGACCGGCGAAATGCTTTTCCGCCAGCGCGCGGATCTGCTCGTGGCTGACGGCACCGGCCGCGACCACGGCCATGGCCGGCGCGCGGTAGTGATCGGCCATATAGCCGGCGATCTCGTCCCTCGTCAGCCGGGCGACATTCTCGGCGCTGCCGAGGATGGGCCGCCCCAGGGCCTGACCGGGATAGGTCGCTTCCTGCAGCATGTCGAAGATCAGGTCGTCGGGCGTATCCTGGGCCTGGCCGATTTCCTGGATGATCACCTGGCGCTCGCGCTCCAGTTCATCGGGCGCGAAGGTCGAGCGGGTGAGGATGTCCGACAGGATGTCGGCGCCCAGCTCGACGTCGTCGCGCAACACGCGGGCGTAATAGGCGGTCTGTTCGCGGCTGGTGAAGGCATTGAGGATGCCGCCCACCGCCTCGATCTCCTCGGCGATCCGGCGGGCGCTGCGGCGCTCCGTCCCCTTGAAGGCCATGTGTTCGAGCATGTGCGAGACGCCGTTCAGCGCCTCGCTTTCGTGGCGCGCCCCGACATCGACCCAGACGCCGAGCGCGGCGGAGCCGAGTTCCGGCATCGGCACGGTAAGGACGCCGAGTCCGTTGTCGAGTGTGCTGGTTTCAACCTTCATGAACGATCCTGACGTTACGCGATGATCGCCGAGATATGGGCCTCGAGGGCATCGGCGTCATGGGGCAGAACAGCATACCTCTCCTGCCGCGTATAGAGATCGGCCATTCTGGCCGGCAGGGCGGGAGAAATCCCCGTCGCCGCCTCGACCGCCGCCGGGAACTTGGCCGGATGGGCGGTCGCCAGGGTGATCATGGGCACCGAGGCATCGCCCCGCGCGCGCGTCGCGCCGGCAAGGCCGACCGCGCTGTGCGGATCGACGACAAGGCCGGTGCGCCGCAGGGTCACCGCCATGGTCTCGCGCGTCATGTCCTCGTCGACGGCGACGGCATCGAAGCTCCGCCGCGCCTCGTCGAGGATATTGCCGCCCAGCGAAAGGCGCCCCGATTGCTGGAAACCGTTCATGGCGGCGGCGGTCACCGCGCCGTCGCGGCCGAAGAGATCGAACAGCAGCCGCTCGAAATTGCTGGACACCTGGATGTCCATCGACGGGCTGATGGTCGGCTGGACCGTGCCGGTCGAATAGTCACCGGCGTTCAGCGCCCGGGCGAGAATATCGTTCCGGTTGGTCGCGACCACCAGCCGGTCGACCGGCAGGCCCATGCGCTTGGCGACATAACCCGCATAGATATCGCCGAAATTGCCGGTCGGCACGCTGAAGGACACCGCCCGGTCGGGCGCGCCGAGGGACAGGGCCGAGGTGACGTAATAGACCGTCTGGGCGACGATCCGCGCCCAGTTGATCGAATTCACCGCCGACAAACGGGCGCGGTCGCGGAATTCCAGGCGGTTGAACAGCGTCTTCACCAGGGCCTGGCAATCGTCGAAGGTGCCTTCGATCGCGACATTGTGGATATTGTCGTCGAGCACCGTCGTCATCTGGCGGCGCTGCACCTCCGAGACCCGGCCCTTCGGGTGCAGCATCACGACCTTGACCGACGGCAGTCCCCTCAGGGCCTCGATCGCGGCGGAGCCGGTATCGCCCGAGGTCGCGCCCAGCACGGTCACCTGTTCGCCCCGGCGCGTCAGCACCGTGTTGAACAGCCGGCCCAGCAACTGCATGGCGACATCCTTGAACGCCAGCGTCGGGCCATGGAACAGCTCGAGCAGGAAATCATTGGCGCCGACCTGCACCAGCGGGCAGACCGCCGCATGGTTGAAACTGCCATAGGCGCCGTCGATCAGATCGCCGAGGGTGGCCGGCGTCAGACTGTCGCCGACGAAGGGCAGGAGCATCTCATAAGCGATCGCCTGATAGGACAGGCCGCGCCAGCCGGCGAGACGGCCGCCGATATCGGGAAAACGCTCGGGCACATAGAGGCCGCCGTCGCGGGCGAGGCCCGCCAGCAGAACGCCTTCGAAGTCGAGCGCCGGGGCCGAACCGCGCGTTGAAATGTACCGCAAGCGAAAATCCTCGATCTGGAGGCGGGAAAACTGGCGCGGAGACTAGCCCTCGCGCGCGCCGTCTTCAACCGGCGCGGCGATCTGCTATGACACGGGCCACAGTCTTAAGGAACGCCCATGCTGCTGAAACAGAAGATTCTCGACGCCATCGCGGGCGGCCGCGTCAGCCTGGTGTTCCGGCGCTGGCCCCGGGCCGTGCTGGCGGCGGGCGACCTGATGCCGTCGCCGCTCGGCCCCTTGCGGGTGGAGAGCGCCGAAATCGCCGACCCCGCCAGCCTGACCCTGGATGATGCACGGGAGGCCGGCTTCGCCGATGTCGGCGCCCTCATCGCCTCGCTGGGCGCCGAGAACGCGCCGATCTACCGGATCCGGCTGCGTCTCGCCGACGAGACGGACGGCGAAGGCCTTGGCCCCCATGCGTTGAAAGCCCTGCGCCGCCGGCTCGACCGCCACGACCGGGCCGATGGCGCGCCCTGGACGCGGGGGCTGCTGCGGGCGATCGCCGCCGCCCCCGGGACCCCGGCGGCGGAGCTTGCGGCGGGAAACGGCACCCCGCTTCCCGCTTTTCGACGAAACACCGCCCGCCTCGCCGAGCTGGGCCTCGTCGAGATTTCGGGCAAGGGCTACGGGCTGAGCCAGCGGGGCGAGGCCTTCCTGGCGTCGGAGGCGCAGGCCTGAGATTTCCGCTCCGCCGTCGATCGGACATAATCCACAGGCAAGAACGACACTCGCCAGCCCCCGACGCGATCAGGTAAACAAGCCGTCATGAAGTCCTCACCGAATGCGTTGACCGAATGCGGCGTCTGCGGCCGCAGCCTGCCGCGCCGCCGGATGCTCAGCTGCGCCATGATCCGCCCCCAACTGTCGGCGGAACTCGACAGGGAGCACCCGGACTGGCAGCGCACCGGCTGGGTCTGCCTCGACGATCTGGCCACCGCGCGGCGCCATCACATCGAGAGCCTGCTGGTCAGCGAACGGGGCGAATTGTCCACCCTCGACCGCAGCGTGCTCGACAGCATGACCAGCAATGAAACCCTGGTCCGCAACATCGAGGAAAGCCTCGGCGAGGCGCGCGGTTTCGGCGATCGGATCGCCGACAAGGTGGCGGAATTCGGCGGCAGCTGGGCCTTCATCATCAGTTTCTCGGCCGTGCTGGTGACCTGGATGGTGTTCAACATCCTGGCCGCCACCGTGTGGCAGTTCGACCCCTATCCCTTCATCCTGCTCAATCTCCTGCTCTCGTCGGTCGCCGCCTTTCAGGCGCCGATCATCATGATGAGCCAGCGCCGACAGGAGCAGAAGGACCGCGCCCGCTCGGAAAACGATTACCGCGTGAACCTGAAGGCCGAGCTGGAAATTCGTAACTTGCACGAGAAGATCGACCACCTGCTGATGCGCCAGTGGGAACGCCTGACCGAGATCCAGCAGATCCAGCTCGAGTTGATGGAAGACATCGCCAATGAACGTCGGCGCCAATAGGCCGGCCTCTTCCGCCGCCCCCCGCCGCTGGACCGGCTGGACCCGCTTCATCGGCCCCGTCGCCGCCGTCGCCGTGCTCGGCTTCGCCCTGTGGGTGCTGCACAGCATGGCGGCGGAAATCAGCATTCGCGATATCCACGCCGCCATTCAGTCGACCTCGACACGGGACATCCTTCTGTCGGTCGGCCTGACCGTGGTCAGCTTCATGGCGCTCGCCGCCTATGACATCCTCGCCGTGCGCAGCGCCATCGACGAGCCGGTATCGCTGCGCACCGCCGCTTTCGCCGGGGCTGCCGGTTATGCCGTCTCCAATGCCCTCGGCTTTCCGATCATGACCGGCGGCTCGGTGCGCTACCGGCTCTATGCCGCCTCGGGCCTCAACATGGCCGACATCAGCCGGGTGGTGACCATCGCCTGGGCCACCTTCTGGCTGGGGGCCGGTGTCGTCATCGGCCTGTTCCTGGCGATCGACCCGGCCGCCATCGCCGCCAATCTGTCGCTGGCGCCGGGGCTCGCCCGGCTGGTCGGGATCGCCGCCCTCGCCGCCATCGCCGCCTTCGTGGTCTGGGTCTCGACCGGCGCGCGTTCGCTGAACCTGTTCGGCTGGAACCTGTCGATGCCGGACCGGCGCACGGTGACGGCCCAGCTCGCCGTCGGCGCCATCGATCTCGCGGCGGCGGGGGCGGCGCTCTATGTCCTGCTGCCGGACACGGTGCGGCCGGAGTTGGGCACATTCGCCGTCGTCTATACCGCGGCACTGACCCTCGGCATCCTGTCCCATACCCCGGGCGGCATCGGCGTCTTCGAGGCGACGATGATTTCCGGCCTCGGCCTGTCCGGCACGCCGGAGGTCATCGGCTCCCTCATCCTCTACCGCGTGATCTATTACGTCCTGCCGCTGATCATCGCCGCCATCGCCCTCGCCGTGGCCGAGATCGCGCGGCGGCGCTGGCGCCTGAAGGCGGCGCGCGATGTCGTCCAGGGTTTCGTGCCACCGCTCGCCGGGGGGCTCGCCTTCCTCGGCGGCATCGTGCTCCTGATCTCGATCGCCCTGCCGCACCAGGGCGCGCGGCTCGAGTTCCTGTCGGATTTCGTGCCGCAACCCTTCGTCGAAGCCTCGCACATGGCGGCCAGCGTCGTCGGCGTTCTCCTCCTCGTCATCGCGCGGGGCCTGGTCGCGCGGCTGGCGCCGGCCTGGAACGCCGCCATGGCGCTGATGATCGCCGGGGCCGTGTTTTCCCTGTTCAAGGGCCTCGACTGGGAGGAAGCGACCATTCTCCTCGTCTTCGCCGCCGTGCTCGCGGTGTTTCACGACGCCTTCTATCGCGCGGGCCGGGTGGCCGACCTTCGCCCCGGCTTCCGCTGGCTGGGCCTGATGGCGTCCTTCATCGCCCTCGCGGTCTGGCTCGGCTTCTTCTTCTACCGCCATGTCGAATACAGCAACGATCTGTGGTGGGATTTCGCCTGGGAAGGCAATGCCTCGCGCTACCTGCGCGGCCTGTTCTTCGTCAGCGTGGTCGTGCTGCTGCTGGGGCTCGATGCCGTCATCAATCGCCCGCGCCGCGACCAGCCGGACCCCGGCGGCCCGGTTCCCGATGAAGTCCGCGCCCTCGTGGCGGCATCGCCCCATGCGTCGGCGGCGCTCGCCCTCCTCGGCGACAAGCGCTTCCTGTTCACCGAGGCGCGCAAGGCCTTCCTGATGTATGGCATCTCGGGCCGGAGCTGGATCGCCCTCGGCGATCCGGTGGGCGACGCCCGGGATTCCGCCGAACTGGTCTGGCGTTTCCGGGAGCTGGCGGACCGCAACGCCGGCCGTCTCGTGTTCTATTCCGTCAGCCCCGACAATCTGCCGCTCTATATCGATCTGGGCCTGTCGCTGCACAAGATCGGCGAGGTGGCGCGGGTGCCGCTGGCCGATTTCACGCTGGAGGGGCCGGCCCGCCAGGAACTCCGCTATATCGATCGCCGGGCGACCAAGGAAGGCCTCGAGTTCGAGGTCGTGCCGCGCGAGCGGGTGCGTCCGCTGATGGACGAACTGAAGCGGGTCTCGGACAACTGGCTGTCCAGCCGCAAGGCCCGGGAAAAGAGCTTTTCCCTCGGCGCCTTCGAGCCCGACTACATCGCCGAATTCGAAGTCGCCGTGATCCGCAAGGAGGGCCGCGTCGTCGCCTTCGCCAACCTCTGGCAATCGGGCGGGCAGGAGGAGATCGCCGTCGACCTGATGCGTTACGAACCCGGTGTCTCGAAGATCCTGATGGATGCGCTGTTCGTCCGCGTCATGCTGCATGGCAAGGCAAAAGGATACCGCTGGTTCAACCTGGGGGCCGCGCCGCTGGCCGGCCTCGCCACGCGGCCGCTGGCGCCGCTGTGGAACCGGGTCGGCTCGCTCATCTTCCGCCACGGCGAAAAATTCTATCCCTTCGAGGGATTGCGCGGTTTCAAGGAGAAGTTCCAGCCGGTCTGGCAGCCGCAGTATCTGGTGTGCCGGGGCGGCGCCTCGACCCTCGCCCAGGTTCTCGTCGATGTCGCGGCGCTGGTCGCCGGGGGCCGTCTGGAGATCATCCGCAAATAAAAGCCATCGCCCGTCAGGTCGCGCGGTCGCCTATCTTCGAGACGTGGGCAGGCTTACACGCCGTCGCGCAGGCGCTTGACGAAATCGCCAAGGCCGGTCTGGCGCCTGCGCCTCAGGCGCTCGGCATGGAGGATCGCCCGCACCTGTTCGAGCGTGTGATCCACATTCTCGTTGAGGACGACATAATCATATTCGGCCCAATGGCTGATCTCGTCGGACGCCTTGGCCATGCGGGCGGCGACGACATCTTCCGGGTCCTGGGCGCGCTGGCGCAGGCGGCGCTCCAACTCCCGGGTCGAGGGCGGCAGGATGAAGATCGAGACGAGATCGTCCCTGGCATGTTCCTCCAGCTGCTGGGTGCCCTGCCAGTCGATGTCGAACAGCACGTCGCGGCCGGCGGCCAGGGCGTCACTCACCGGGCCCTTGGGCGTGCCGTAGTGATTGCCGAAGACCTTGGCCCATTCGAGCAATTTCTTCTCGTCGGCCATGATATTGAACTCGGCCGGGCTGATGAACCAGTAGTCCTTGCCCTCGACCTCGCCCGGGCGGCGCGGCCTTGTCGTTACCGAGACGGACATTTCAAGGCGGGGCTCGCGTTCGAGCAGGCGGCGCGAAATCGTGGTCTTGCCCGCGCCCGAAGGCGACGACAGCACCAGCATCAGACCGCGACGATCGATCCCGTGGGAAGCCATGATGATGTCCTGATCACTCGACGTTCTGCACCTGCTCGCGCAGGCGGTCGACGCTGGTCTTGAGGTCGAGGCCGATGCGCGTCAACTCGACGTCGGTCGATTTGGAGCACAGCGTATTGGCCTCGCGGTTGAATTCCTGGGCGAGGAAGTCGAGCCGGCGGCCCACCCCGTCGCCCTGTTTCAGCAGCTTGCGCGCTTCCGAGACATGGGCGCGCAGGCGATCGATTTCCTCGCGGACATCGGCCTTCACCGCCAGCATGGCGACTTCCTGCGCCAGCCGCTCGGCCGAGACCTGGCCGGCCTTGTCCTTCAGGACATCGGCCAGCTGGGCCGAAAGCCGGTCGCGCAGGGCGGCGGGCTGGGTCGCGGCCTGGGCCTCGGCCGCGGCGGTCAGCCGCTCGATATCATCGAGATGGACCGCCAGCGCCGCTTCCAGATGGCGCCCCTCGGCCGCGCGGGCGGCGTGAAGCGCCTCCACGGCCTGCTCGAACAGGGCGAGGCAGGCGGCATCCTGCCCCTCTTCCTCCTCGGGGTCGCGGGCGCTTTCGGCCCTGGCGATGACGCCGGGCAGGCTCATCAGCGCCTCGATCCGGGGCGCCTCGAGGCCGTTGGCGACGGCGAGGTCGCGAGCGATGTCGAGATATTGGCGAAGGATTTCGCCGTCGATGCGCGGCGGGGCCACCGTCTCGCCGCCCAGCACATTCATCTGGATCTGCAGATTGCCGCGCTTCAGGCGCCTGGCCGCGACATCGCGCAACAGACGCTCCAGCCGCTCGAAACCGTTCGGCAGGCGCATGCGGATCTCGAGCCCGCGGCCGTTCACCGACTTCGCCTCGAAAATGCATTCGCCACTTCCCAGGGGGCCGCTGACGCGGGCGAAACCGGTCATGCTCTGCAGGCCCATGGGTCACTCCTTCGATCTTCGACTTGAAGTGCTGGGCTCTTACACTGCGGGCGACGGAAGGACAAGCGAACCATGACCCGATCTGCGACGACGACGCCCCGCGCCATCCTCATCACCGGCGCCAGCCGGGGCATCGGCGCCGCCCTCGCCCGTGCTTACGCGGGGCCAGGGGTCGTGCTCGCGCTCTGCGGGCGGGATGCCGCCGCGCTCGAGCATGTCGCGGGCGAGGTCGAGGCCCGGGGCGCCCGGGTGGTGACCGGCAGTTTCGACGTGACCGACGACGGCGCCCTCGCCGCCTTCTTCGAGCGGGCGGAGGCGATGGCCCCGCTCGATCTCGTGATCGTCAACGCCGGGATCGGCGATACCAACAAGGGCCTCGGCGACCTGCGGCGGGCGGCGCGCCGGATATTCGCGATCAACATCGACGCGGCGGTGGAGACCGCCCTTCTCGCCCTCGACCACATGCTGCCCAGACGGGCGGGGCAGATCGCCCTCGTCGCCTCGCTGGCCGGTTTCCAGGGCGGGCCGGGCGCCGCGCCCTATTGCGCCTCGAAGGCCGCCCTGCGGGTCTTCGGCGAGGGCTTGCGGGCCGAAGCGGCGCGGGAGGGGATCCGGGTCAATGTGATCTGCCCCGGCTTCGTCGAAACCGACCTGACCGCCAAGAACGACTTCCCCATGCCCTTCCTGTGGCGTGTGGACAGGGCCGCGGTGCATATCGCCCGCGGCCTTGCCCGGAATACCGCCCGCATCGCCTTCCCCTGGCCGCTGGTCGCCGGCCTGAAGCTGGTCAATCTTCTGCCGCAGGGGCTGGTGGCGGCGCTGATGGCGCGGCGGGGTTGAGCCGCCGCCGCGCCATGGCCCTCACATGAAGATGAAGTCGCTGGCGTGGACCGTGGCCCCGTTGGCGAATTCGATCACTTCGTTGACCGAGCCGTCGGCCGAGGTCACGCGCCAATGGGTAGCATCGACCTGGGCCACTTTCGCCCCGCCGGCGGCGCTGCCGTAGCCGGTGAAATAGAGCATGTCGCCCGTGTTCGCGCCGGCACCGTCGAAGTCGAGGATCTTGTCGCCAGCGGCTTCCCCGGCCTTGAAGTAGAAACTGTCCCGTCCGTCGCCGCCTTCCAGCGTATCGGCCCCGGCACCGCCATAGAGCTTGTCCTTGCCGAGCCCGCCCTTCAGCGTGTCGGCGCCGGCACCGCCCAACACATTGTCGCCCGCGGCCGAGCCGATGAAGACATCGTCGCCGGCCCCCAGATCGATCTGGCGCTGGTTGACGAAGGACTGCACGCCCCGGATATCGAAGCGGTCGGCGCCGCTGGTGCCGCTGAGGTAATAGCTCGAGAAATCGAGCCTTTCGACCGAGGCCCCGGCGCCGATGGTGAAGCTCGACAATTCGACCGAGGCGGCGAGACGGACCCGGTCGAGCCCGGCGCCGCCGTCGAAAATGTCGGCCCCGGCATTGGTCGAGATCAGGAAGGTATCGTTCCCCTCGCCGCCGGTCAGCGTATCATTGCCGATACCGCCGTTCAGCACGTCGTCACCCGCGCCACCGCTCAAGGAATCCGCCCCTTCGCCGCCGTTCACGTCGTCGTCGGCCAGGGAGCCGATGAAGATGTCGTCGCCATTGTCGAGATTGATCGTGCGCTGATTGTAGATGGTCGAGACGCCGCTGATGTCGATGCGGTCGGCGCCCGTGGTACCGTTCAGGTAATAGTTGCCCATATCGAGAATCTCGACCGAGGCCATGGTGCCGATGGTCAGGGACTGGGCATTGACGCTGCCTGCCAGCTTCACCCGGTCGAGGCCGTCGCCGCCGTTGAAGACATCGGCGCCCGGCGTCCCGTTGATCAGCAGGATATCGTCGCCCGCCTCGCCGAAGAGCTGGTCGTCGCCCGCGCCGCCGTTCAGCAGGTCGTTGCCGGCACCGCCACGGATCGTATCCGCGCCCGCGCCGCCGTTCACATCGTCGGCCGCCGCGGCACCAATGAAGCTGTCGTCGCCATTGTCGAGATCGATCATGCGCCGCCCGGCATAGGAGGAAATGCCGCTGAGGTTGATCGTGTCGGCCTGGCTGGTGCCGTTGAAGTAGTAGCCGTTGAAGTCGAAGACCTCGACCGAATGGGAGGCCAGGACGGTGAAATCGCTCGCCGTCACCGAAGCCGCCAGCTTCACCCGGTCGAACCCCGCGCCGCCGTTGAACGTATCCGCCCCCGGCACGCCGTTGATCAGCAGGATATCGTCGCCATCCTCGCCGTAGAGCTTGTCGTTGCCGAGACCGCCGTTCAGCACGTCGTTGCCCGCGCCGCCATAGAGCGTGTCGGTGCCGTCGCCACCATTCACGTCATCCGCCGTGAGGGAGCCGACGAAGACGTCATTGCCATTGTCGAGGTTGATCGTGCGCTGGTTGTAGATGGTCGAGATGCCGCTGATGTCGATGCGATCGGCGCCCGTGGTGCCGCTGAGGTAATAATTGTTGAAGTCGAGGATCTCGACCCCGGCCGTGGAGCCGATGGTCAGTTTCGTCACCGTCGCCGAGGCCGCCAGCTTCACCCGGTCGAGCCCGGCGCCGCCGCTGAAGCTGTCGTTGCCGGGACTGCCGCTGATCAGGAAGGTGTCGTCGCCGGCTTCGCCATAGAGCTTGTCGTCGCCTTCGCCGCCATTGATCACGTCATCGCCCGCGCCGCCCTTCAGGGTGTCGACGCCCGTGCCGCCAAAGACATCGTCATCGGTCTGCGAGCCGATGAAACTGTCGTTGCCATCGCCAAGGTCGATGGTGCGCTGATTGACGAAGGACTGGATGCCCCGGATGTCGAAGGCATCGGCGCCGCTGGTGCCGCTCAGGTAATAGCTGCTGAAATCGAGAATCTCGACCGAGGCGGCCGTGCCGATGGTGAGGCTGTTGGCGGTCACCGAGCCGGACAAGCGCACCCGGTCGAGGCCGGCGCCGCCATCGAAAACATCCGCCCCCGGAATGCCGCTGATCTCGAGGATATCGTCGCCCGCTTCGCCCAGAAGCTGGTCGTCGCCCTTGCCACCCGCCAGCACGTCGCCCCCCGCGCCGCCGCGGATGATGTCGTTGCCGTCGCCGCCGGTGACCTGATCGGCCACCGACGAGCCGATGAAACTGTCGTTGCCCGCGCCGAGATCGATCTGGCGCTGGTTGAGGAAGGCCTGGATGCCACGCAGGTCGAAGGCATCGGCGCCGCTGGAGCCGTAAAGCGAATAGCCGGCGAAATCCAGCACCTCGACCGAGTTTCCGGTGCCGAGCGTCAGGTTCTGCACATAGCTGGTGCTCGTCAGCTTCACCTGATCGGTGCCGGTGCCGCCATCGAACGTGTCATTGCCCGTGGTGCCCAGGATTTCGAACGTATCGTCGCCCGCGCCACCGCTCAGCACGTCGTCGCCGGCATCGCCGCTCAGGATATCGTCACCGTCGCCGCCCTGCAGGTTATCGGCGCCCGCGCCACCATAGGCGAGGTCCTCGACCGTGCTGCCGATGAAACTGTCGTCCCCCGCGCCGAGATCGAAGGCACGCTGGTTCAGCACGCCGGTGATGCCGGAGAGATCGAACAGATTGGCGGCCGAAGTGCCGCGCACCGTGTAATAATCGAAGTCCAGCACCTCGACCGAGGCGGCGGCATCGAGCTTGAGGCTGGCGAAGGCCGTGCCCGTGGCGAATCTCACGGTATCGACGCCGCTGCCGCCGTTGATATTCACGGTGCCCGAGAAGGATTTGACGGTGAAGACATCGTCGCCGCCGAGACCATTGTACTGATCGTAGGCGGTCGTCACGTTGATCTTGTCAATGCCGTTGGTGCCGCTATATGCAACCATCGTTTCTAGCCCCTTATCTGTCGGGCCGACGCATCGATGGTCTGGCCCGATTCCTGACGAGGGAGGACGCTAAGGGGAAACGGGGGCGCCCGACGGTGACCGCCGTCACAACCCCACGCAATCACGAACCGGCGGTTCCGCACACATGAAGTGTGCCGATGGGCTATTTCCGCGCCTGACTGTCCCGCCAGCGCTTCACGTTTCGATTGTGGTCATCGAGCGTCGAAGCGAAGGCATGGCCGCCCGTGCCGTCGGCGACGAAATAGAGATCGTCGGTCTTCTGCGGGTTGACCGCGGCGCGCAAGGAATCCCGTCCCGGGCTGGATATCGGGCCGGGGGGCAGGCCGGTGATCGTGTAGGTGTTGTATTCGGTCGGCGCCGTCAGGTCGCCGCGGGACAGCTCCCGGCCGAGGCGGCCGCTGCCCCGGGTGATGCCATAGATCACCGTGGGGTCGGACTGCAGCCTCATGCCCCGCCGCAGGCGGTTGACGAAAACCCCGGCGATATGGCGCCGCTCGCGGTCGAGGGCGGTTTCCTTCTCGATGATCGAGGCCAGCACCAGGGCCTGTTCGGGGGTCGAGAAGGGCAGATCGTCGCCGCGCGCGGCCCAGGCGGCCGCCAGTTCCTCGGTCATCGCCTGGCGCATCCGGTCGATCATGGCCGAGCGATTCTCGCCCCTGGTGAAATTATAGGTCTCGGGCAGCAGGCTGCCTTCGGGCGGGGCCGGCGGCAGACTGCCGGTCAGGGCGGCGGTATCGCCGACCAATGTCATGATCTCGGCCACCGCCATGCCCTCGGGCACGGTCAGGCGGTGCACGACCACCTTGCCGTCGCGCAGCAGGCGGGCGATGGCGAGGGCGCTGGCGCCGGGCGGGATTTCATATTCGCCGGCCTGCAGCGGCCGCTCGTCGCCGGGGGCGACGCTGGCCGCCATCATCCAGTAGCGCGAGCGCAGGACACCCGCCGTCTCGAGGATCGCGCCGATCCCCTCGACGCCGGTGCCGCGTTCGATGATCACCGTCACCGGCTCCATCGAGGGGCCGGCGCGCTGCATCTCGTAATAGACGTAGAGGACGGCCGCCCCCGCGAGGAGGGCGAGCCCGAAGAGGCCCGACAAGAGGGCGCGCAGCATGGAGGTGCGCGCCCGCCGGTCAGTCGACCCTGGTCAGGACCAGAGACGCATTGGTGCCGCCGAAGCCGAAGGAATTCGACAGGGCGGCCCGGATTTCCCGTTTCCTCGGCGTATGCGGCACCAGATCGATGCCCTCCACCGTGTCGGCCGGATTATCCAGGTTGAGGGTCGCCGGCGCGATCTGGTCGCGCAGGGCCAGCAGGCAGAAGATCGCCTCGACCGAGCCGGCCGCGCCGAGCAGGTGACCGATCGACGACTTGGTCGACGACATGGAGACCGCGCCCGCGGCGTTGCCGAACAGACGCTTGACCGCGCCGAACTCGATGACGTCGGCCATGGTGGACGTGCCATGGGCGTTGACGTAATCGATGTCGGAGGGCTGGAGACCCGCCCGCTTCAGAGCCGCCTGCATCGACCGGAAGCCGCCATCGCCGTCCTCGGAAGGCGCGGTGATGTGATAGGCGTCGCCCGACAGGCCATAGCCCTTGATTTCGCCATAGATCCTGGCGCCGCGGGCCTTGGCGTGCTCGTATTCCTCGAGGACGACGATGCCGGCGCCCTCGCCCATGACGAAACCGTCACGGTCCCGATCCCAAGGCCGCGAAGCCTTGACCGGATCGTCGTTGAAATCCGAGGACAGGGCGCGCGCGGCGGCGAAGCCGGCGATGCCGAGACGGCAGAGGGCCCCTTCGGTCCCGCCCGCGATCATGACATCCGCGTCTTCGAGCGCGATCAGGCGGGCGGCATCGCCGATCGCGTGCGCGCCGGTCGAACAGGCGGTGACGACCGCATGGTTCGGCCCCTTGAAGCCATATTTGATCGAGACATGGCCGGAAGCCAGGTTGATCAGCCGCCCCGGAATGAAGAACGGGCTGATGCGCCGGGGCCCCTTCTCCTGCAGCAGGAGAGCCGCCTCGGCGATGCCGTTCAGGCCGCCGATGCCGGAGCCGATGAGCACGCCCGTGCGCAGCGCCTCTTCCGCCGAGGGCGATTCCCAACCGGCGTCCCGCACGGCCTGGGTCGCCGCGGCGACGGCGTAAATGATGAAGTCATCGACCTTGCGCTGTTCCTTCGGCTCCATCCACTCGTCGGGATTGAAGGTGCCGTCGGTCCCGTCGCCCCGCGGCACATTGGCCGCGTATTTGGTCGACAGGTCGGAAACATCGAAGGTGGTGATGGGCCGGATGCCCGACTGGCCGGCGAGAAGACGGGTCCACGTCTCCTCGACCCCGCTTGACAGCGGGGTAACCAGGCCGAGTCCGGTGACGACGACGCGCCTCATGGGAGGTCTGCGCGCGACTGTGCGGGATACGTCGCCTGAATCAGGCGACGTTTTCCTGGATGAAGGAGATCGCGTCCTTGACCGTCTGGATCTTCTCAGCGGCCGAATCCGGGATCTCGACGCCGAATTCTTCTTCGAACGCCATGACCAGTTCAACCTGATCGAGCGAGTCCGCGCCCAGATCGTCGATGAAGCTGGCGGTCTCGACCACCTTGTCCTCGTCGACGCCGAGGTGTTCGACAACGATCTTCTTTACGCGCTCGGCAATATCGCTCATTCCATTTCCCCTGCTCTAAACACGGCGCCTTGACGCCAGTCTGTTGATGCCCCGAAGCAGCTGGCTTCCCGATGCCGCCAAACCGTGGCGGTCCCGGCGACCAGGCCGCGACCGGCGCGTATCCTTCCGGCAACCGACGGCTGGCTTCGTAACATAATCGCACGACCTTTGCCAGCGCCGCCACCGGGCGGAATTCCGCGCCTTTTCGGGTCAGATCATGGCCATGCCGCCATTCACGTGAATGGTCTGACCGGTGATATACCCGGCTTCGCCCGAAGCGAGGAAGGCGACGGCCGCCGCCACGTCCTCGGGCTTGCCGAATCGATTGGCTGGAATCTTGGCCAGCGTCGCTTCCTTGATCTTGTCGTTCAGCACGTCGGTCATCGCCGTGGCGATGAAACCGGGCGCCACGCAGTTCACCGTGACGTTGCGCGTCGCGATTTCCTGCGCCAGCGACTTGCTCATCCCGACGAGGCCCGCCTTGGAGGCAGCATAATTCGCCTGGCCGGCGTTGCCCATGGCGCCGACGACCGAGGTGACGGAAATGATGCGGCCGTAGCGGCGGCGCATCATCCCCTTGGAAATGGCGCGGGTGAGGCGGAAGGTGCCGGTCAGATTGACCGCGATCACCTCGTCCCACATCTCGTCCGACAGGCGCATGAACAGCATGTCGCGGGTCAACCCCGCGTTGTTCACCAGGATATCGACCTGGCCGAGGGCGCTTTCGGCCTTTTCGGCCAGGGCCTCGATCTGGGCCGCGTCGCCGAGTTCGCCCGGCAGCACCTGCACCCGCTCGCCGCCGAGTTCGGCCGCCAGCGATTCGAGGGCTTCGACCTTGCGGCCCGAAAGGCCGACCGTGGCCCCCGCGCCATGGAGGGCGCGGGCGATGGCCGCGCCGATGCCGCCCGAGGCGCCGGTGACGAGGGCTGCCTTGCCGGAAAGATCGAACATGACTTGATCCTTCAAAGGGTCTTGAGGAAGGCTTCGATTTCCGCCGGCGTGCCGACGGTGGCGCCCGACAGATCCTTGTCGATGCGCTTGACGAGACCGGTCAGTACCTTGCCGGCGCCCACTTCGTAAAGGGTCTGCGCGCCTTCGGCCTTCAGGCGCAGGACGGATTCGCGCCAGCGCACCGCCCCCGTGACCTGGCGGATCAGCAATTCCTTGATCTCTTCCGGGTCGCTGACAGGGGCCGCCGTCACATTGGCGATGATCGGCACCGAAGGCGGCAGGATCGTGATCCGGTCGAGGGCGTCGCGCATCACGTCGGCGGCGGGCTGCATCAGGTCGCAATGGAAGGGCGCGCTGACCGACAGCGGCATCACCCGCTTGGCGCCGCGCGTGAGGGCCAGGGCCCCGGCCCGCTCCAGCGCGGCCTTGTGGCCGGAAATGACCACCTGCGCGCCGCCGTTGTCATTGGCGGCGGCGACGAATTCCCGCGCGGTCGACACTTCGGCGGCGACGGCCTGGGCCGCCTCGAACTCGATGCCCAGCAACACGGCCATGCCGCCGACGCCGACCGGCACCGCTTCCTGCATGGCCCGGCCACGGATGCGCAGCGCCCGCGCCGTGTCGGCGATCGACAGGGCGCCCGCCGCGCAGAGCGCCGAATATTCGCCGAGGCTGTGACCGCAGGCGAAATCGACGATATCGGAGAATGTCTTGCCGGATTCCGCTTCGATCACCCGCCAGACCGCGAGGCTGACAGCCATCAGCGCCGGCTGGGTGTTCTCGGTCAGGTTCAGCTCCTCGGCGGGGCCGGAAAAGCACAGGGCCGACAGCTTCTGGCCGAGGGTGTCGTCGATTTCCTCGAAGACCTCACGGGCGACCGGAAAGGCATCGTGAATTTCCCGTCCCATGCCGACCGATTGCGATCCCTGGCCGGGAAAGGTGAAGGCGCGATGCATATTGTTTGAACCTGTTTCCAGTGACCCGCTGCGCCGGGTGTTTGCCCGTGCTGGCGGCCCCTGTCAAGGAAGTGTACCGCCAAGGCCGGACTATCGCCCCCGGAAGCGCGCGACAGGACACCGCGCGGGTCCATTCCGGCCCCCGCAATTCTTCGCCACGCCCCTTGCGTCTATCGTTTGACTTCCCCGGGCGGCTTGGCTACACAGGCCGCTCCAGTGCGGAGTCGTGGCCGAGCGGCTGAAGGCGGCGGTTTGCTAAACCGTTATAGGGGCTTAAACCCCTATCGAGGGTTCGAATCCCTCCGACTCCGCCAACCCCACGCAAGGGGTCATTGTCGCGAGGGTGTAGCGCGCCGAGCATTTTGAGCACAGGCGCCGAGCATTTTGAGCACATGAACTGCCGGCTTTAGTCGGCGCCGCCTTCGTCTTGCCGCTTGAGATTTGTTCGCCAGATGGCGTCCATTTCCCGCCGCCGGTCGCGAGCCAAGCGGTCGAGAAATTCGTCATCGGTCGACCGCCCCTTAATCTGGTCGCAGCGGTAGCACGATAAAGCGATATTGGAGGCCTGATTGCCGCCCCCTCGGGACCTGGGAATACGGTGTTCGCGCACCGCCAGAGCGTCAAGACCGCCCTCGCCTGCCGTAAGATAGGTCAGGCGGTCGCAGTACGAACAGCGACCGCCAGCCTCCCGGTGAAGATCAGCGATGTTTTTCAAGATACAGCAGCGCGGCCTCCCGGAGGGCAGCGTGGTTAATGCTACCGTCGCGGGGATCGACGAAGGCGCGAAGCACCGCCGTCGATCCCTCGGAGGCGTCAACGGCTTCCGGAATGGGCTCGCCGCTGATCCACATGTCATAGACGTCGCCGCTGACCTCGAGAAGGCTCCTCGCCCTCCCATTTTCGCCCCGCACAGCGTAGCCGTAATAGGCGGCGGCGAGGATACCGCGAGCAGTGTCAAAGGGACCGTCGCCCCGCCCTTCGGGGAGGCCGAGGTCGGCAAGATACTTGCTGATGGTTTTGTCGACGGTCGTCCAAGCCCCGTCCTGCCTCTTGACGCAGAGCTTGCCATTAAGGGTCGAGCGGTTGGGGTGATTTACCATGATCATCTCCGCCCCAGAGATCCCGCGAGGCGCCGGGGCCGGATCAGCCGGCAGATTTATTCCGGCAGCGTCACGATGCCGCCTACCATTTTCAATGGCAAGCTAGAGCAGGCTCATCAGCTTCCGAATGGACGCTTCGTGAGCACAAGGCCGCCCGGCCTCCCATCCCTGCAGCGTGCGGACAGAGCAGGCCAGCTCGGATGCCGCCCGACTCTGGCTCCAGCCCATCTGGCTCCGCCACATCCGGAGGGATTCGGCGAAGGTTTTGTCGCCGATCATTTCAGCCGCGAGCGATCAAGCAGGCGGTCGATCACGGCCTCTCGCGCCGCCGCGAACGACCGCGCCCACGTTTGCCAGCCGCTATAGTCGGCGACCCGCCATTTCATGCCCGCCGGGATCGTGCCGGTGCACGAGCGGGCGGCAAGGATTTCGATACCGCGCGGCGCCGTATAGAGGCCGTCCACCCTCTGCCCCCGGGTGAGGCGGGTAGCCCCTATCGCCGCGATCTTCCTCTCGCGGTCGTAAGCAATGCATCGCTGATTGAACTCGACCTCGTCGTTGGGGCTCATTGCTGATCTCCTTGCTTGATGACCCCATCATATACGCAATTTGCGTATTGTCAACGGCGAATATTCACGATGTCAAGGAACCCCCGGCCGTCAGGCCGGGGTCGAGATCAGAAGTTCCGTCGTGGGCTGGCAACCGCCGCCAGCCACATGATACGTGGTCGCAATCTCCTCGATCTGGGCCCAGCGGAATACATCTCTGACCCCGGGCCTGTCGTTGAGTGACATGATGAAGCGGCCGCTGATATTGCGAAGGCAGTTAGAGAGCCTCTCGAAATCGCCTCGAGCGAATCCCGGCCCGTATGCCTTCTCGATGCCCCAATAGGGCGGATCGAGGTAGAAAAGCGTCTCGGCCGTATCATAGCGGCCGATGAACGCCTCGAAATCCAACCTCTCGATAACAACACGCTGAAGGCGGCGAGACACTGTAATGAGGTGTCGCCTCATCTCCGTGATCGAGCGCGCGCGAACGGCACGCGGTCCCGGGCTGAACGAATTGGAGGTTGGCTTTGCCCCATAACGATATCCTTGGAGGCTGATGAAACGGGCTGCCCTCTCTATGTCAGTCAGTGTGTTGGGGTCGACCTTAAGCAACCTCTCGAATTCGGCGCGGGCGGCAATGCCAAAGCGCAGCTCCGCGACGAGCGCGGCCGGGTGGCGCTGGGCCACACGAAATGTGGTCACGATATCACCCGAGATATCATTTACCGCTTCGATCTTCGCTGGCCGCTGGCGGCGAAGAATGACACCGCCCCCTCCCACGAACGGCTCCGCATAGCAGGCGTGAGGGACGGCCTCGATCCGGTCGATCAGGCGGGTGGCGAGCGCGGACTTCCCGCCGAAATAGGGGACGATGCCCCTGAGCTTAGCCATGGTCTTGATCCGGCGCTCCCGGGCGCTCGGGTGATGGGCTCTCGGCCCTGAAGCGATTGATCGTGCCGCAGCGGCGGCACTTGATCTCGATCCCGTCCAGGCGGGCGGTCGCCGCCGCCCGGAACAACAGAACATTACAGGAACATCTAATGGTGCGCACGAGCGAATCACCGCATTATGGCCCCGCCTGTTCGAGCAGGTGGCGGGACGGCCAAGCCTTGGCCGGGTGAAGTCGTGCGGGGTACTAGCCCGCGGTTCGGGGCGCGCCAACGCCCCGTCCCCCGCCGGCCAGAGGCCAGCGGCAAGAGTGCTGATGGAAGTGCCGGCGATCACGCCGGCCAGCCCGTGGTGAGGTCGAGAAGGTCCAGGGCAGTATGCGTCTCCGCCGCCTCGATCGCCGCCTTGTGAGCCCAGGCGGCGTCGTAGAGGCCGGCGATGCGCAGGATGACCGCTTGCGAGAGGGCGATCATCTGTGCCGGGGTCAGGGGCCGGGTGATATCGTCGGCGCCCCGGAACGGGATCAGGACGCCGCCGACCTCGGCCGCGATCGCGATCTGGGCGAAACTCGTCAGGCCCAGAATGTTGCGAAAATCGGTCTCGTTGCGGGTGTCGACCAGAAATGCGGTGCCGCCGCCCAGGTCGACCAGGCACCCTTGTGCCTCGGCCCCGGCCCGCAGGGCGTCCACCTGCGCCCGCAGGATGCGCCTGCGGCCCTCGATCGAGGGCGGCTCGACCAGGCCGCCGGCCGGCAGCGGCTCGACATCCGCGCCCGTCACCTCATGGGGCGCCAGCGCGGCGGGGAGCCGGTCGACGAGGATCGCCGCGGTGACGCCGGGGGCGATCTCGCCGGCATCACCTTCGACGGCCGTGTCTGGCCGCCGCGCCCAGCGGGTCACCGGCATCACGATCTCCGCCCGGCCCTCAAGGGCCTGTGCCATCTCGATCTCATCCACGAACGTCAGCACGACATGCCTCATCATCGCCTCCTCACGCTGCCATGGCCTGGATCTCGGCGTCGCTCGGCCGGCTGTTGAAAAACAGCAGGCGCCGGAGATAGCCGTCCAGATAGGTCTGCGCGCCGCTGGTCTCGCTGACGCCCAGGGTGATCTGGTTGACGCCCGCCGGCATGTCGGCGGCCATATCCGTCTGCACGGCGGCGGCGCTGAACGCAGCGACGATGCTGTCCTTTTGGACGCCCGCCGAAGCCTTGCCCAAGGTGCCGGTGCCCAGCGCCGCCCCCGTCAGGGTCGCCTGGGTCGCGGCGGCCGCGCGCACCACCACCCGGGGAAGTCCGCCGATATCGGTCATCAACCTGATGTAATTGCTGCTGCTGCCGTCCGAGAGGGTCGCCACGAAGTAACTCTGGGTGACACCCGCCTGTGACGGGTAGGCGTGGTCTGCGACCCATTCCGCGACGAGGCCGCAGGCATCGGCGTTGTAGGCCAGCGAGGCGAAGGGATATGTCGCGATGTCCGGTGCCCGAGAAACCGTGCCGAGGACAGTCGGAATGTATGAGCTGGGATAGGCGCCGATCTCGCACTGCATGTTGACGGCATAGAGGCCGGAGGCGCCGTCGCCGGCATAAGCCGAGGCCGACAGGTCATCGAGCATTTCCACCTCGGCGTTGCCCGAGGCCGTCGCTGTCGCCGTGGTGACCACCCAGGCCCGATACCAGCCATTGCCCATCGGCCAGCAGTCTCCGCGCACGGCGCCGGCCCCGGTGGCGATCACCGCGCCAGTGGAGAGGTCCACGTCGACGAAGGCGCTGGCGCTGAACTGACCGGAAGGCAGGCGCACCCGCGCGCGCTTGCGCTCGCTGCGTTTCAGCATCGAGCTCCAGCAATAGTCTTGGCCGGCGGTATAGGCGATGGACTGGGCGACATAGTGCCTGACGCTCGACGCCGCCTCGACGATCTTGTCGGCGATCACGACGCCCTGTGGGGCGCTCGCGGCATTGGCCGTGATGCTGCAGGCCGACTTGGTCCAGGCGGCGTTGTCCAGCTCCTGGGATCGCAGGGCGAGGTTGGTGCGGGCACCCTCGATCAGCAGGCCTCGGCGCTCGCGCGTCAGCGGGTTATAGCCGATGCGGGGCTCGTTGACCTGGGCGGTCTTGAGGACACCATCCCGGTCGATATAGGTGCCGGTGGAGGCCCGGGCGAAGTTAAGGCGCGGGTCGATCAGCGCCGAATGAACGAACTCAAGGTGCAGGGCGGGAGGCATGGACATGGTCAGATCACCTCGAAGTTGGTCGGGCTGGAACAGACCAGCGTGACGGCGGTATCGGCCGCGACGGTCAAATCGGCGGCCACCCGGTTGATGGTGTCGCCGCCGGATCGCGCGATGGTCAGGGCCGTGGCCCCCGCCCGCTTGACGGTGACCCGCCAGGGATCGCGCAGCGCGGCGGCGGGGGGCAGCGTGACGGTGATGCTGCCGGCGGTGACGATGATGGTCTTGAGGCAGTCGGCGGGCGACATCACAAGGCTCGTCGCGATCTCGATCACCGGGCCGAGGCGCAGGGTCTCGGCCGCCAGATAGGCCGCGCTGCCAAGCTGATGATGACGGACCAGATCCAGCGCGCCCCAGCCGAGACCAGTGGCGGAGCCCGCCAGGGCGGTCAGGACCGCGCTCAAGGGCTGCTTGCCGGCGAGGGCCGCAGCCCGCGTCAGGTCGAGCCAGGACGCCGCGCCGGGCGCGGCCGACAGGCAGATCCACGGGGTGGCGGGACCTGTCGACGTGTCCAGCCAGAGCGAGCCGAGCCAGGCGCCAATGCTCTGATCATCGGCGGCGGCGGGCGGCCGCCCCTCCGTGAAATGCATGACCTGGCCCGCCGGGATCCGCATCAGATGCTCCGCCAGCCCGCCGCCGCGCGGAATATGCGCCTGGAGGTCCCCGCCGCGAGGGCGAGAGGCCCGGCGCCGCCGTCGATCGTGTCGCCCGCGACAACCGAGACATTGGCGGACGTGACCCCGTGGATGTTCTTGACCTCGCACCACCAGCCCGTCCGGCAGGCGGCAAAGGCCGGAAGCGTGATCGCGTCCGCGTTGCTGAAGACGATGGCGCCGGTCTGGTGGGGCGACAGCACCAGCGCACCCGCCGTCTCGATCGGCACCACCAGCACTGGCGCCTGATCGACGAAGGCACAGGCGCCGAGCAGGGCGATGCGGGGCACCCCGGTCGGGCTGGTGTTGATGCCGAAGGTCTGGCCCGCCAGGGCAAGGATGGAGGTCAGATCGGCGGCGGTCTGGGCGGCGCTCGCGCCGGCTTCGAGCGCGATGCGGGCCAGGCCCTGGCCGACCAGGGCGATATCCTCCAGCGACGGCTCGAAGTTCGTCTGGTGGCCGCCGGCCGCCAGGCCGCCGGGGTTGGTCGAGGGGGCGTAGGCCGCCCCGTTGTAATAGGCGGAGAGGCGCTGCCGCGCCGCCTCTTCGAGGGCGGTCAAGCCGCTCATGCCAGCACCTCTTGCAGTTCGAGTGAAATCGACCAGAAACGCCGGTCGAGACGTCGCGGCTCACCGCCGCCCGTGATGCGGGCGGGCCAGGCTTCGCGGAAGAGGTTCCCGGTATCCTCGATATCGGGGACGAACAGCACGGGGTCGATCGTGTCGCGGTTGACCACCATGTCGTAAAGCCGCATCGCCTCGTCCTTCGAAAGCATCGACCAGGTCATGGCCTGGCTGCGGGCGATGCGCCGCCGATCGACAATGATGCCGCCGCCGGGGGTCTCGTCGATGATCGAGCGGGAGCGCCGGCCGAGCGAGCGGCCGAGGTCGAAATTATACTCGGCGACGATCGGGTCACCCATCATCAGGTAACCGATATCGACCTGCCCGGCGGCGTTGGCGGTGTCGTTCAGGTCTATCCGCCAGTAGCGGGCGACGGTGCCGCCGGTCAGCGGCAGGACCAGATGACGACTGTAACCGGCAATGTCCTTGACACGCGGCTGACCCGTCCAGAAGTTGGGCTCCTCCCACGGGAGAGAGAGGCTGGAGACGATGCGGCCCAGGACCAATTGGGAGGCGACCGACAGCACGTCGCCGGTGTGACCCGAGGTGGTCGATGCGCGATAAGCCACAGTCGCCTGCAGCGACAGGGTGTGATGGCAGAGGGCGATCCACCTGATCGCCTTGAGGGCGCCGAAATCCACCTCGATCCGCGTATTGGCGGGGTTGGCGATCACCGTGCAGCGGGCCGGCCGGGCGATCATGCGGGGATCGAGGAGGTTGGCCAGCGGCAGCGCCCAGGTGCCGCCGGACAGGACGGTGCCGGCATCGAGAACGAGGTTATCATGAAGGATCGCGCCGCGCGCCATGTCAGCCCCACAGTCTCAGCGTGACGAGGTGACGGGCGGGTGCCATGACGCGCTTACCGATCACGCGGTACAGTCCGGAAATCCCCTGCGGTGGGTAATCGAGCTGGACGCAGTCCTCGCCCAGCCGAAGAGCAAGGGCGGCGGCATCGAGCTCGATCACCACGCGCCAGCTCTCCCGGATCTGCCCGAACAGGATGCCCAGATTATCCGCCAGGGCCTGGGCATCGGCCTCGGCCACCAGCGGCGTATCGATCGTCAGCTCGCGGGCGGTCGGCCAGGCGGCGGCCACGGCTGGCGAGGTCCAGACGGCCGTGCGCCATTCTTCCGCCAGCTCCCGGGCGCGGGCCGTGCCGATGATCGAGCCGGCGAGATCCGCCGCCCGCATCACCGTGTAATTTCGGGCGTATCGGACGGTGATTTTCTTCGCCGGCACCAGGGCCTCGCTGTCGTCGACCTCGATCGAGCGGACGCTGTATTGGTCGATGGCGAGGGCCGCCGGCCCGGCCGGCGCCGCCAGGCGGCCGACCTGCCAGACACCGAGGGGATCGGGCAGCACGTAACCCGCGAAGCCCCGGGCGAGCTGGCCGATGGCCTCGGCATAGGTCGCCGGGCTGTCCAGCCACAGGCCGCAGGCGGCGGGCGCGGCGAGCGTGCCGAAGCTGGCGCCGATCTCGCCGCCGGCATAGCCCCGGCGCTCCAGCAGGCGTTTGATCAGGGCGGGGGCCTCCGCGGTATAGCCGCCCGCACCGATCGTGCCGCGCAGGCCGGCGGTCACGGTGCCACCCAGCGTGCCGCCCAGCTTCAGGAGGCCGCGCGCCCGGTCCCGGACATAATGCGTCACGGCTGGCGCCGCCGCGTCGAAGGCCGCGCCGGTCAGGTCGGCGGCGCGGACCATGTTGGCGTCCGCGCCCCGATCGCGCAGAGTCTCGGTGTCATAATCGCCGCCGTCATTGAGCTGCAGGGTCAGGGTCGAGCCGTTGACCCAGGGCGGCGAGATATTGGCCCGGGTCAGGTCGCCCAGGGCGAGCGGCACCGGCTTGCCCTTGAGATCATCGGCCTCGCCCTCGTAGCCGGTGGCGCCGACATTGGTGCCGAGATAAAGCCGCGCCTGCACGTCCTGTTCGAGATCCGCGCGCTTGTCGTGGATCGACAGGCGGAGGCGCGAGGGACCATCCGTGTTGACCTCCCACACCGGGCGCTCGACCCGGCCCTTGAGGATGCAGGTCCAGGCGGCGAAGGCGTCGGGCGTGCCGTCCTGGGCGGCCCGGCCGAGGTAGATGGCGATATCCTGCCAGCGCCAGGCGCGATAGCCGGACAGCCCGCCGTCTGCGTTGGAAATCACGAGGTCCCCGGCCCCCAGCGCCCCTTCGAGGCGCGAGAGGTCGGCATAAAGGTCGAGGCTGACATCGCCGCCCTCGATCATGCGGGCGTCGCAGATCGCGTTGGGCCGGTCGGCATCGGCGGCCCCGAAAGGCCGGATCGGCGTGTCCGTCCAGCGGAAGGTCTGGATCGTGACGCCATCGGTGGCGGTTACCTCGGCGAGGACGACGCGGGTGGCGCTCATGCGGCACCTCGCCGGGCGGCCAGGCGCGTGACCTGGGTGTTGCTGACCGCGACCTCGCGGGCGAGGCTGTGGACCTCCTGCCGCAGGGCGGCGG
>NZ_JBAQRT010000192.1:0-5200 GCF_049306435.1 Zavarzinia sp. | reverse complement strand
ATGCCGGGGATGGCCGGCAGACGGCCGCGCCGGCCGCTCGCCTTGCCCAGCGCGATGGCCCGGTCCGGCAGGGCGTCGAGCAGGGCGGCGGTATAGGGATGGCGCGGCGCCGTGAACAGGTCGGCGGTCGCCGCCGTCTCCACCACTTCGCCCGCGTACATGACGATCACCCGGTCGGCGATCTCGGCGAGAACGCCAAGGTCGTGGGTGATGAAGACGAGGCCCATGCCCTTCTGGCGCTGCAATTCGACCAGAAGACGCAGGATCTGCGCCTGGATGGTGACATCGAGCGCCGTCGTCGGCTCGTCGGCGATGAGCAGCCGGGGGTCGAGGGCGACGCTCATGGCGATCATCACCCGCTGGTTCATGCCGCCGGACAATTGATGCGGATAGGCGGACAGGCGCCGCCCGGCATCGGGAATGCCGACGAGTTCGAGCAGTTCGACCGCCCGCTCGCGGCGCTGGTGGCGGTTGCCGGCGCCGTGCACCGCCAGCACCTCCTCGATCTGGAAGCCGACGGTATAGGACGGGTTCAGGCTGGTCATCGGCTCCTGGAAGATCATGGCGATGTCGCGGCCGAGCAGGCGGCGGCGCTCGCGCGGACCCATGGCGAGAAGGTCGCGGTCGTCGAAGCGCATGGCGCCGGCGGTAACCTTGCCCGGCTCGCCGATGAGGCCCATGACCGCGAGGGAGGTGACCGACTTGCCGGAGCCGGATTCGCCGACCACGCCGACGATCTCCCCGGCCTCCACCGTCATGTCGACGCCGGAGACGGCGCGGAACCGGCCGAAGCGGACGGAAAGGTCGCGGATTTCGAGAAGCGCCATGTTCAACGCTCCTTCAGCTTGGGATCGAGGGCATCGCGAAGGCCGTCGCCCAGCAGGTTGAAGGCGAGCACGGTCAGCAGGATGGCGAGCCCCGGGAAGGTGACGACCCACCATTGCCCGGACTGCACGAATTTCTTGGCATCCGCCAGCATGGTGCCCCATTCCGGCGTCGGCGGCTGGGCGCCGAGACCGAGGAAGCCGAGGGCGGCGGCATCGAGAATGGCCGAGGAAAAGCCGAGGCTGGCCTGCACGATCAGCGGCGCCAGGCAATTGGGCAGCACGACGATGACCATCATGCGCCACAGGCCGGCGCCGGCGATGCGGCTGGCCGTCACGTAATCCTTGGCGAGTTCGCTCAGGACCGTCGCCCGGGTCAGGCGCACGTAATGGGGCAGGACGACGATGGCGATGGCGATCATGGCATTGGCCAGCGACGGGCCGAGCACGGCGACGATGGCGACGGCGAGCAGAAGGCTGGGCAGCGCCATCAGCACATCCATCAGGCGCATGATGCCCTGATCGAAGAAGCCGCCGAGAAAGCCGGCGAGCAGCCCCAGCATCACGCCGATGGCCAGCGACAGGGTGACGACGATGGCCCCGATCGACAGCGACAGCCGCGCGCCCCAGATGATGCGCGAGAGAATGTCGCGGCCGACATCGTCGGTGCCGAGGACATAGGTCCATTGCCCGCCCGCGGTCCAGGCCGGCGGCACCAGGAAACTGTCGCGGTATTGCACGTCCGGCAGATGGGGCGCGACCAGGGGCGCGAAGAGCGCGGCGAACGTTATGATCAGGATGAAGACAAGGCCGCCCAGCGCACCCTTGTTGCGGCGGAAATCGCGCCAGAAGGCGGCGAGGGGGGAAGGGGGATGGCCGGCGCCCCCGGCGCTGTCGGTCGTCGTGGTCATTTCTGGTGCCGGATCCGCGGGTTGATCAGGCCGTAGAGCAGGTCGACGGCCAGATTGACGGCGATGATGGTGATGGCGATCAGCAATATGCCGCCCTGCACCGCGGGGAAATCGCGCCGGCCGATGGCGTCGATCAGCCATTTGCCGACCCCGGGCCAGGAAAAGATCGTCTCGGTCAGCACGGCCCCCGCCAGCAGGGTGCCGACCTGAAGCCCGATCACCGTGATGACGGGAATGAGGGCGTTGCGCAGGGCATGGACCCAGACGACGCGGAAGGGCGACAGGCCCTTGGCCCGCGCCGTGCGGATATAATCCTCGCCCAGCACCTCGAGCATGGCGGAACGGGTCATGCGGGCGATGACGGCGAGGGGAATGGTGCCGAGCACGACGGAGGGCAGGATCAGATGGCGCAGCGCCGACCAGAAGGATTCGGGCTCGTCCGACAAAAGCGTGTCGATCAGCATGAAGCCCGTCACCGGCTCGATGTAATAGAGGACGTCGAGCCGGCCCGAGACCGGGGTGAGGCCGAGAATATTGGAAAACAGCACGATGAGCAGGATCGCCCACCAGAAGATAGGCATGGAATAGCCGGCGAGGGCGGCCCCCATCACCCCGTGATCGAGGATGCTGCCCCGGGTCAGCGCCGCCAATATGCCGGCCGGCAGGCCGATGACGACAGCGAAGATCATGGCGACGACGGATAATTCGATGGTCGCCGGGAAGAGTTCCACGAATTCGTCGATCACCGGCCGCTGGGTGACATAGGATTTCCCCAGGTCACCCTGCATCAGCTGGCCGAGATAGACGCCGAACTGTTCATAGAGCGGGCGATCGAGACCGAGGGCGTGGCGCCGTTCCGCCAGTTGCTCGGTGGTGATGCCGCGCTCGCCCGAGCGGGCTTCGACGGCATCGCCGTGAAGCTGGCGCACCAGAAAGAAGGCGAGGAGCACGATCCCGAGCACGGTCGGGACGAGAACCAGCAGGCGCGAGGCGATGTAGCGGAGCATCCAGGCCCTTCCGCGAAAAGCCGAAGGGCGCCGCCGGTTCGGCCGGCGGCGCCCTTGGTGTTACTTCAGGTCGACTTCCTTGAACTCATGGCTGCCGAGGGGGCTGAGCTTGTAGTTCACCACCTTGTCGCTCACCGGTTCCGAAACCAGCGAATGGGCGATGACGAACCACGGCGCTTCCTCGTGGAAGATGACCTGGGCCTGTTCGTAGAGCTTGGTGCGCTCGGCGATATCCGGGACCTGCTGGGCCTTGCGCACCAGATCGTCGAAATCCTTGTTGCACCATTTGGCGAGATTGCCGCCGCCGGGACGCGCCGCGTCGCAGCCGAGCAGCGTGTAGAGGAAATTGTCCGGATCGCCGTTGTCGCCGGTCCAGCCCAGCTGGCACATCTGGTGCTCGCCGTTCTGGCAGCGCTTGCGATACTCGCCCCATTCATAGGTGACGATCTTGGCCTTGAAGCCGACGGCGGCGAGATCCGCCTGCATCAGTTCGGCGACCTTCTTGGCGTCCGGATTATAGGGGCGCTGCACCGGCATCGCCCAGATGTCGGTCTCGAGCGGCAGCTGGACCTGAGCCTGGGCCAGCAGCGCCTTGGCCTTTTCCGGGTCATAGGGGTAATCGGTAATGTCCTTGTTGTAGGACCAGATGGTGGGCGGGATCGGGTTCACCGCCGGCTGGCCCGCGGCGCCGTAAACCGCCTTGATGATCGCCGCCTTGTCGATCGCCATCGACAGGGCCTGGCGCACCAGCTTGTTGTCGAAGGGCGGCTTCTGGGTGTTGAAGGCGAGATAGCCGACGTTGAGGCCCGGCTGCTGCATCAGGACGACGCCGGGCGTCGCCTTCATGACCTCGAGATCCTGCGGGTTCGGATAGGGCGCGATCTGGCATTCGCCGGCCTTCAGCTTGGCCCAGCGGGTCGAGGCGTCGGTCGTGATGGCGAAGACGAGATTGTCCAGCTTCGGCTTGCCCGCCCAATAGGCGTCGAAGGCCTTGAAGCGGATGATCGCGTCCTTCTGGTACTGCACGAAGGTGAAGGCGCCGGTGCCGATCGGCTCCTGGTCCAGCTTCTCGGGCGTGCCGGCCTTCAGCAGGGCATCGGCATATTCGGCCGACAGGATGGTGGCGAAATCCATCGCCAGATTGGCGATGAAGGGCGCGTTGGGCGCGGTCAGCACGAAGCGGACGGTGTAGTCGTCGACCTTGTCGATCGACTTCAGCATCTCGTTCATGCCCATGTCGCCGAAATAGTCGTAAGCCCCGCCCGAGACGCCATGGTAGGGGTTGTCGTTCTTCCACATGCGGTTGAACGAGAACAGCACGTCGTCGGCGTTGAAGTCGCGGGTCGGCGTGAAGGTCTTGCTGGAATGGAATTTCACGCCGCGGCGCAGCTTGAATTCATAGGTCAGGCCGTCTTCCGAAACGGTCCAGGATTCGGCGAGGCCGGGCCGGGTCTGCGTCGTGCCGGGTATGAAATCGACCAGGCGATCGTAGACGGGACGGGCGGCATCGAAGGAAGTGCCCGTGGTGTTCAGCTGCGGGTTGAAATTCTCGGGGCTGCCTTCGGAGCAATAGACGAGAGTCTTGGCCGCCAGGGCCGGGCCGGCGAGGCCGGCGAGAAGCGTGGTCGCCGCGGCCGTGGCCATTGCCAGGCGCCGGACCTTCGTTCGCATTGTGCCCGATCGCAGGTTCATGAATGCCTCCGTTTTTGGTGCGGGCCCGCAACGCGCCGTGGCGCGCCCCCCGCCAGGCACAAGACTAGACCCGTTCCGCCGCAGATTTCGAGCCTATTTCCTGCGTTTGGAATTCCCCCATAGGCCCCTCTGGTCAAGCGGCGGGGCAATAGGCATGATGGCGACCCGAATTCGACTCCGGTCCCGCGGTACCGTATCCTCATGTTTTGCATACTCCATCCCTCGGGGGTTCGCCGTCTCCTCGCCAGCACCGTAGGCTTCGCCGGTCTTTGGCTGGCCCTCGGGGCCGGTCCGGCGCAGGCCGCGGTCTCCTCCGACGACCTGATCAATGCCGCGCTGTCCAGCGCGAACCAGATTCCCGACGGCAACGAGCGCGGCATGGTCGTCTCCTCCATCGCCGAGGAACGGGCCAAGGCCGGCGACTGGGCGGCGGTCGACCGTATCCTGGCCGATATCGCCGATGTCTCGGTGCGGGACGACGCCCTGTCGCAGTCGGCCCTCATCGCCGCCGCCGCCGGCGAGGCGGAACGGGCGATGGCTCTGGTCGCTCGCCTGTCCGATGTCGACGGCCAGCGCGATACGACGGCATCGGTCGCCGCCGCCCTGGTGCGTCAGGGCTCGGTCTCGGTCGGTATCGGTCTTGCCCGGGCGGTCGACGACACCGAACAACGCTTCCGCGCCCTTGTCGATGTCGCGCGGGCGATGGCCGCGCGCCGCGATCCGGCGGCGGGCCGCATCCTCGACGACGCCATGGCCGTGCTCGGCC
>NZ_JBAQRT010000191.1:0-7830 GCF_049306435.1 Zavarzinia sp. | reverse complement strand
CCTCACGATCCGGCGGGCGACCGGCGCCGGGCGGGCTTGCTCCCGCCCGGTGGCCGCCCTAGGATCGCCCAAACGGGAGGAAAAGGGGCCGGTTCATGTTGTCTGACGTGTATGTCCGCGCGTATCGACCTTTGCTGGTCGTCGCGGTGGCTTCGCTTGCGCTCGTTTCCTGCGGCCGGCCGCGCCTGTCCTATGAAGTCGGGCCGCCGTCGTCGATCGCGGGGCAGCCACTGCTGGACAATCCGTCCGACAGCTGCCCGGCGGCCCAGTCCAATTGGGTGGCCCGCGCCGATACCAACAAGGATGGCGCCGTCGATCTGGGGGAGGCCAAGGCCGATGCCCGCCGTTTCTTCGCCATGGTCGATGCCGACAACAACGGCGTGGTGACCCCGTCCGAATTGACCGATTATCGGATCAAGACCTATCCGGCGGAATATCGCCGCTCGATCGCCACCCCGCTGCCCCCCACCGGGGCGCCGGTGAAGACGCCGGGCGGCACGGAATTGCCCGATCCCGAGAAGCGGCGCTATCTGCTGACGCCGGCGACGACGGATCTCGTGATGGCGGCGGATGCCGATCTCGATTTCCGGGTCACCCTCGATGAGGTCGTCGCCAAGATGACCGAGCGCGGGGCAAAGCTCGACGACAATGGCGACGGCAGGATTTCGGCCGGGGAAGCGGCGGCCTTCTGCGGCTGAGGCGCCTCAGGGCGCCTTGCGGCCGGTGATCATCGCCCGCACCAGGTTTTCCCGGTGCATCAGGCTGGCGAAGACGACGCCGAGCACATGAAGGATGATGCAGGCCAGCAGCAGATTGGCTGAAACCTCGTGGATTTCGCTCATGAGGTCGTCGCCGAAGAAGCGGTCGGTGACCGACAGCCAGCCGGTGATGCCGGTGACGGCGATCATCACGAGAAGGGCGACAACCATGACGCCGCCGGCCGGATTATGGCCGATATAGCGCCGGCCCCGGCCCCTGATCTCGTCGATGAGATAGGCGAGGGCGGTGAAGGGCGAGCGCACGAAACTGGTGAAACGGGCATGGCGCGGCCCGACCAGCCCCCAGATCAGGCGGAAGGCGATGAGACCGAGGGCGACATAGCCCGACCAGCGGTGCGTCAGCTCGCCTTCTTCGGAAAACCAGGCGATCGCGATCGAGGCGACCAGCGACCAGTGGAACAGTCGCAGCAGAGGGTCCCAGACGCTGACGGTATCGGGGCGGGAAGCAGAAGACATGGCGATGCTTTCAGGGCAAGGGGCGGGCCCCGCACCCACCTGGAGGGGGCAGGGGTGGCGGATGCAGGGCCCTTCCGCGGCAATAGACAATCACTGGGGTCGATACGCCGCGGATATCAGACAGGTCAATAGGTCTTGGTCTTCACCGTCTCGCCGGTCCACGGGCTGATGTACATCTCGACCTTCTTGCCGGCGGGATCGAGCCCCTTGATCTCGAAGCAGCCGTCTTCGGTGTCGAACTTCTTGATCTTGTAACCCTGGGCCTCGTACTGGGCCTTGACCTCATCGGCGGTCTTCTGCGGCCCGGTGCCGGTGCACAGGTCTTCGGCGGCGAAGGCCGTGCCGGCGGAAAGGGCGACCGCCGCGACGGCGAGAAGGCTCGACAGGTGACGCATGTTATGTTCCTCGTATTGTCTCACTGCGGCCGGGGGGGATGATGACCGGCTGCGAGGGGGACTATCACCCCGCTGGCTGACGGCTGCCTGACGGCTTTGGAGTTTTCGGCGCCATGCGCATTCTGCTGGTCGAGGATGACCGCGATCTCGGCCCTGTCGTCGCCGAAAACCTGCGCCGCGACGGTTTCGCCGTCGATCTGGCCGCCAGTCTCGCCGAGGCGCGGGAACTGGCCGAACTCGGCAGCTTCGATGTCGCCGTCCTCGATCGCCGGCTGCCCGATGGCGAGGGGTTGTCGCTCGTTTCCGCACTGCGGCGCCTGCAGCCGGGCCTGCCGGTTCTCGCCCTGACCGCGCGGGATGCCACGGAAGACCGGATCGAGGGGCTGAACGCCGGGGCGGACGATTATCTGGGCAAGCCCTTCGCCCATGGCGAGCTGGTCGCCCGGTTGCGGGCCTTGCTGCGTCGGCCGCGCCATGTCCTGTCGCCCGTGCTCGCCCTCGGCCCGCTCGAGCTCGATACGGCGGAGCGGCGGGCGAGCATCGAGGGGCGGCCGCTCAATCTCGCGCGGCGCGAGACGACGCTGCTCGAGATCCTGCTGCGGAAGGCCGGGCGAGTCGTCCAGAAGGAGGCGGTGATCGAGGCGCTTTACGGTCTCGACGACGCGGTGGAGCCCAACGCGCTGGAAGCCTCGGTCTCGCGCCTGCGCCGGCACCTGGTCGAATCGGCCTCCGGTGTCGAGCTGGTGACGGTGCGGGGTGTCGGCTATGTGCTGCGGGCGGTGACCTGATGGGCCGCAGTCTCGCGGGGGCGATCGCCCGCGCCCTGGTGGCCGCCAATCTCATTGCCCTCGTCGGCATCACGATCGGCTTTGCCATCTCCGGACTTGCCGACCGGCGGAACCGTTTCCAGGATGGCGTCGACGAGGTCGCCTCGGTGATCGAGGATGCGATCGGCCGGGACGCGCAAGGCCGGTTGAGCATGAATTTCGACGACCCCGACTGGCGGGCGGTAATGGCCAAGCACGAGGATATCCTGTTCCTCGTGCTCGATCCCCAGAGCGGCGAAGAGGTCGGCAATGACGGCGGCGCCCTGCACCGTGCCATCGGCGACCGATGGCTGCGGGAATGGCGGCGCAGCATCTTCAGCCTGAGCCTGCCGGGCCACGCCGCGCTTCAGGGCACGGCCATGACCATCTCGCTCGACGAGACGCCGCTGCGCCTTGCCGTCGCCTATGACGAAAACGACTGGCAGGGTATCAGGTCCTGGGTGGGCAATGAATTCGCCAAGGAAATCGCGCCGACGGCGGTGCCCGCCCTGCTGATCTCGCTGGTTGTCGCCCTGCTGGCCGTGCGGCGGGTGATGCGGCCTGTCGCCGATGTCGCCGCGCGCCTGTCCCGGCTCGATCCGACCCGGGGCGACGCCCGTCTCGACGCCTTGTCCCTGCCGGCTGAAATCGCCCCGCTCGTTGGCGCGGTCAACGATTCCTTCGACCGGGTGGCCGCCGCGTTCGAGCATGAACGGCGTTTCCTGTCCGATGCGGCCCATGAACTGAAGACACCGATCGCCGTGTTGCGCGCCCGGATCGACGGCCTGTCCGACCGCGCCATCGCCGAGCGCCTGACCGCCGATGTCGACCGGCTGGGCAAGATCGTCGATCGCCTGCTGACCTCGGCCCGGATCGAGCAGGGACGGGCGGCGATGAAGCCGCTCGACCTCGGCGCCCTCGGCAGGACCGTGGTCGCCGAATATGCCCCGCTCGCGCTGGCGAAATCCTGCGAGATCGAATGGCAGGCGGAGGACGCCCCCCTGCCCCTGATGGGTGATGCCGAATTGCTGGCCGAGGCCCTGCGCAATCTGGTCGGCAATGCCTTGCGCTTCTCGCCTGAAGGCGGCCTGATCGAGGTCGCCGCGGCCTTCATGGAAGCCGGCCGGCAGATCGTGGTCGAGGTCCGGGACCGTGGCCCCGGGTTGCCTCCAGGCAGCGCCGACCGGATCTTCACGCCCTTCGTTTCCTCGGCGCCCAGCGGCTCCGGCCATGCCGGGCTTGGCCTCGCCATCGTCGCCGCCGTCGCGCGGCGACACGAGGGCCGGGCCGAGGCGGAAGACCGGCCGGGGGGTGGTGCGATCTTCCGCCTGGTGATGCCGGCGATGCTCAGTCCCGCGGCCGGCACCTGAAGGCGGCGCCCGGGTCCATGTAGTGGCCCGTCACCGTCGCCCGGTCGAGGCCGATATCCTTCAGCAGGCGAGGCTCGGCGGAAAGCAGAAAGGCCATCGCCCGGCGATGCTCGCGCCGTTCCCGATAGTGCCTGAACCCCGCCGCGATCCGGGACCAGAGGTTTACGCCCCGGCTTTCCGCCGTGCCCGCCATGATGTGAATGTGATTGGTCATCATCGTGCTCCGCGCTCGTTCCATGGCCAAGGAATGCGCCCTTTTCGGCACTTCGACAAAGGAGAAGCCTTGAGCTAACATGTGAATGAAATTGACATGTGAGGGGCCATGGACCGACTGCCGCTGAATGCCCTGCGCGCTTTCGAGGCGGCGGCCCGTCACCTCTCGCTCAGCCGCGCGGCCGAGGAATTGCATCTGACCCATGGCGCCATCAGCCATCAGGTGAAGGCGCTGGAAGCCGTGTTGGGCACCGCCCTGTTCCAGCGACAGGGCCGGGGCGTCGGCCTGACCGAGCCGGGCCAGCATCTGGCCGAAGCGCTTTCCGCCAGTTTTCTGCGCATCAACGAGGCGATGCAGGCGGTGCGCCGACAGGGCAATTCCACCCTGACCATATCCGTGCTCACCTCTTTCGCCGCGCGCTGGCTGGTGCCCCGGCTGGAGCGCTTCCACGAGGCACATCCCGAGGTCGTCCTGAACATGCGGACCGGCAAGGGGTTGGTGGACCTCCGGCGCGACGGTGTCGACATGGGCGTGCGCGTCGGCAAGGGGAATTACCCCGGCCTCGATACCCGTTTCCTGATGAGCGAGACGCTTTATGTCGTCGCCTCGCCCCGGTTGGCGGGCGGCCTGCCGACGACGCTGGAAGACCTGCGCCGCTACACGCTGCTGCGCGATTCCTTCGACGACTGGGCGATCTGGTGCCGGGCGGCCGGCATCGATGTGAAGGGGCTGAAGTTCGGCACCGCGATCCAGGACTCCTCGGTCCTCCTTGAAGCGGCGGCGAATGGCGGGGGCATCGCCCTCGCCCGCAGCGTGCTGGCCGCCGACGATCTCGCCAGCGGCCGGCTGGTGCGCCTGTTCGACGTCGAGGTGCCGAATATCTTTTCCTACTGGACCGTCACCCTGCCGGAGCGGCGGGACGAAGCCGCCATCGCGAAATTCCGCGCCTGGCTGGAAGCCGAGGTCGCGGCCTTCACCGGCAGGGCGCCGGTATAAGACTTACTTCTTCGCGGCGACGACCTGGATTTCGACCGTGTATTGCGGCGCGGCCAGCTTCGCCTCGATGGTGGCGCGGGCCGGGGTCACGCCCGGGACCACCCAGGATTCCCAGACCTTGTTCATCTCGCCGAAGGTGGCGATGTCGGCCAGATAGATGTTGGCCGACAGGATGCGGGTCTTGTCGGTGCCGGCGCGGTCCAGCAGGGCGTCGATCTGGGCGAGAATCTCGGTGGTCTGTTCCGTCACCGACTGGCCGGCCTTGGTCTCGGCCACCTGACCGGCGAGGAAGACCAGATTGCCGAAGGCGACGCCCTGCGACATGCGGGGGCCGGGATCGAGGCGGGTAATCGACATGATGCTTCATCCTTGGAATAAGGGCCGAGGCAGGGGTTGTGCCGCGCCCACGCGGTCTTGTCCAGTGGCCCGCCTGTGCCAATATGCGAGAGACGAAAAGAAACAACGATCGGGGAGGAACGATCATGGCCGATGGTACCCTGGTGCCCGCCGATATCTCCCTCGACGACAAATACCGCCGTCACGAGGGCCGGATCTATCTGAACGGGATGCAGGCGCTGGTGCGCCTCGCCCTCGAACAGCATCGCCGCGATACCGCCGCCGGGCTGAACACTGCCGGCTTCATCTCGGGCTATCGCGGCTCGCCGCTGGGCGGTTTCGATCTGGAGCTCGAGCGTAACAAGCCGCTGCTCGAAGCCGAGAACATCCGCTTCCAGCCCGGCGTGAACGAGGATCTGGCCGCGACCGCCCTCTGGGGCACGCAGCAGGTCGCGCTGGGCAAGACCCCGCTGTTCGACGGCGTCTTCGGTTTCTGGTACGGCAAGGGTCCGGGGGTCGACCGCACGGGTGATGTCTTCAAGCACGCCAATCTGGCCGGCACGGCGCCCCTCGGCGGCGTCCTCGCCATCGCCGGCGACGATCACACCTGCAAATCCTCGACGACGGCGCATCAGACCGAATATGCCTTCGTCGATGCCATGATCCCGGTGCTGGTGCCGTCCAACCTCGCCGAGGTAATCGATTTCGGCCTGGCCGGCATCGCCCTGTCGCGTTTCGCCGGCACCTGGGCGGCGCTGAAGCTGGTTTCGGAAATCGCCGATACCTCGGCGACCCTTCCCGCCGTCTCGGCCTATCCATCTTTCGCCCGGCCCGCCGATTTCACCCCGCCGGACGAGGGGCTGCATATCCGCTGGCCCGATACGGCGCAGGCGCAGGAAGCACGGCTGCATCTGCACAAGCTGCCCGCCGTTCTCGCCTTCGCCCGGGCCAACCCGCTGAACCGCGTGGTGGAGCGGCCGGCGCGCCCGCGCCTCGGCATCATCACCGCCGGCAAGGCTTACGGCGATCTGATGCAGGCCTTCGAGCTGCTCGGCCTCGATGCGGCGGCGCGGGCAAGGCTTGGCATCGCCATCTACAAGATCGGCCTCGTCTGGCCGCTGGAGCCGGAGGGGCTTTCCGCCTTCGCCGGGGGGCTGGAGGAAATCCTCGTCGTCGAGGAAAAGCGCCCGCTGATCGAGGATCAGGTGAAGGCCCTGCTCTACAACCGGCAAGGGCCGCGCATCACCGGCAAGCGGGATGCGGCGGGCAAGATCCTGCTCAAGTCCCACGACGAACTCTCGCCCGTCGAGATCGCCGATGCCGTCGCCCGAAGGCTCAACGCCCTGACCGGCGACGAAGCCCTGGAAGACCGGCGCCGCCGCCTGACCGGGGCCAATGCGCCCGAGCCGCCGCCGGCCAAACGCACGCCCTATTTCTGTTCCGGCTGCCCCCACAACACTTCGACCAAGGTGCCCGAGGGCAGCCTCGCCCATGCCGGTATCGGCTGCCATTACATGGCGACCTGGATGGACCGCTCCACCGAGACCTTCACCCATATGGGCGGGGAAGGGGCGAACTGGATCGGCCAGGCGCCTTTCGTCACCACGAAGCACATCTTCCAGAACCTCGGCGACGGCACCTATTTCCATTCCGGCCTGCTCGCCCTTCGCGCCGCCGTCGCGGCCAAGGTGCCGATCACCTACAAGATCCTCTACAACGACGCCGTCGCCATGACCGGCGGCCAGCCCCATGATGGGCCGCTGACCCCGGCGATCATCGCGGCGCAGGTGCGGGCGGAAGGTGTTACGCGCATCGCCCTCGTCGCCGAGGACATCACCCATCACAGACCCGCCGATTTCCCGCCCGGCACCAGCTTCCACGGCCGGGACGATCTCGATGCCGTGCAGCGCGAACTGCGCGATACCCCGGGCGTTACCGTCATCATCTACGATCAGGCCTGCGCCGCCGAGAAGCGCCGCCGCCGGAAACGCGGGCTTCTGGCCGATCCCTCGCGCCGCGTCGTCATCAACGAGGAGGTGTGTGAGGGCTGCGGCGATTGCGGCGTGCAGTCCAACTGCCTGTCCATCGTGCCGGTGGAAACCGAATTCGGCCGCAAGCGCCAGATCGACCAGTCGTCCTGCAACAAGGATTACTCCTGCCTCAAGGGCTTCTGCCCCAGTTTCGTCACCGTCGATGGCGCCGCGCTGAAAAAACCGCATCCGAAGGGCGGCGACGCGCCCGATCCCGCCGGCCTGCCGGACCCCGCCCTCGCGCCCCTGCCGTGGTCGATCCTCGCCCTCGGCATCGGCGGCACCGGGATCGTCACCCTGGGCGCGCTGATCGCCATGGCCGCCCATGTCGAAGGCAAGGAAGCCAGCGTCCTCGACCAGACCGGCCTCGCCCAGAAGGGCGGGGGCGTCACCAGTCACATCCGCATCGGCGCCGCCGGTCAGGCGCCGCCTGCGCCCCGTATTCCGG
>NZ_JBAQRT010000190.1:0-13004 GCF_049306435.1 Zavarzinia sp. | reverse complement strand
GCGGCGGGCGCGGCGCTCTCGGCCGGGCGGGGTACGAAGACGGCCAGATCCGGCTGGGGCAGGAGCTGGATGTTCAGCGTCGCCGCGATCCCCTCGGCCAGGCGGTCGAGATATTGCGTGATGGGCGGCCGCCAGGCATCGATCCACTGTTCCGACGAAACGAAGAGTTCGAGCGCGCGGGCCGGCGTCACCTCGCGGATGCGGACGGTGAAGACATTCTTGCCCTTGGAGACCGAGCGTTCGATCTCTTTCCGCACGAAGATCGACTTGTTCGAGTTTTCCGACAAAAGGAAGACGATCGCCCCCGCCGCGTCCAGCCCGTCGATGATCTGCTCGGCGTAATCGGCGCCGGGGCGGATATCCCGGGGCGCGATGAAGCACTTCACCCCACGCTGTTCGAGATAAGCCGTGACCTTTTCGGCGAACTCACGATCCTCGGATGCGTGACTGATGAAGATCGGCGCACTCATGCCTTGCCGCCTTTGAAAAACCCTGAAAATCGCGTGCAGTCTATCGCGGGCGATGGGGCTGAACAGTGGTGTTGCGCACACAGGGTGACGAATTTTCATTCACACTGGTCAAAATTGACGCGACCCCCCCTCGAAAGGCGCGGCAGGCCTTTATTGCTGCCTGCGATACGCTATATGTAGACGATATTGGAGACGTCATCGTTCCGCCATGCAGCGGGACGGTCAGGGTTATCGGGAATCGGTCGGAATGAAGGCGCTAAACGCGGTTCGTATTCAGGGTGTCGAGGTGTTGCCGCTCCTCGAAGGCGGCAAGGGTGTCTCTGCGACCAACGGACACTCGTCCGGCGCCTGGGCCGCGGCCGGGGGTATCGGCACGGTTTCCGCCGTCAATGCCGACAGCTATGACGCCAATGGCAATGTCATTCCGCAGATCTATCTCGGCAAGACCCGCCGCGAGCGGCACGAGGAACTGGTCAGCTACGGCATCAACGGCGGCATCGCCCAGGTGCAGCGCGCCCATGACGTCTCGGGCGGCAAGGGCCGCCTGCACATCAACGTCCTGTGGGAAATGGGCGGGGCCGAGCGGGTGCTGAAGGGCGTCCTCGAAGGCGCCAGGGGCATCGTCCATGGCGTGACCTGCGGCGCCGGGATGCCCTATCGCCTGGCCGAGATCGCCGCCAGCTTCGGCGTGAACTATTATCCCATCGTCTCCTCGGGCCGCGCCTTCCGCGCCCTGTGGAAGCGCGCCTACCACAAGTTCTCGGACTTCCTCGGCGGCGTCGTCTACGAGGATCCGTGGCTGGCCGGCGGCCACAACGGCCTGTCCAATTCCGAAGACCCGCTGGTGCCCGAGGATCCCTATCCCCGCGTCGTCCAGCTGCGCAAGGACATGAACGAGGCCGGCCTGCACGATACGCCGGTGATCATGGCCGGCGGCGTCTGGTATCTGCGCGAATGGCAGCATTTCATCGATAACCCGGAAGTCGGGCCGATCATCTTCCAGTTCGGCACCCGTCCCCTGCTGACCCAGGAAAGCCCGATCCCCGAGAGCTGGAAGCAGCGCCTGACCCGCATCGCCAAGGGCGAGGTTTCGCTGCACCGTTTCTCGCCCACCGGCTTCTATTCCTCGGCCGTGCACAACCCCTTCCTGCGCGAGCTGGAAGAACGGTCGGAGCGCCAGATCGCCTATTCGTCGGAGACGGTGGGCGACCATCAGGCGGCGCTGGCCATCGGCGCCCGCGGCCGGCTGGTCTACGTCACGCCGCACGACAAGGAGCGGGCCGAGGGCTGGATGGCCCGGGGCTTCACCGAGGTCATGCGCACGCCCGATCACACGATGGTGTTCGTGACGCCCGAGAAGGCGCGCGAAATCCACAAGGACCAGATCGATTGCATGGGCTGCCTGTCGGCCTGCAAATTCTCGAACTGGTCGCAGGGCGAGGAAGGCTCGACCGGCAAGAAGGCGGACCCGCGCAGCTTCTGCATCCAGAAGACGTTGCAGGACATCGCCCATGGCGGCGATCCCGAGAACAACCTGATGTTCGCGGGTCATTCCGCCTACCGTTTCGGCACCGATCCTTTCTATTCCAACGGCTTCGTGCCGACCGTTCGCCAGCTCGTGGACCGTCTGGTCACGGGCGATTGACGAGGGAGCAACACGCATGAGCAGGACCACCGGCCCCGAGAGGCCCTTCCGCGATGCCCTGCAGAGGTTGAAGGCCGCCGGCCTTCGTCCGACCCGCCAGCGGCTGGCCCTGACCCGGATCCTGTTCGAGAACGGGCATCGCCACGTCACGGCCGAAACCCTCCACGCCGAGGCGAAGACCGCCGGCGTCGATGTCTCGCTGGCGACGATCTACAACACGCTGCACCAGTTCACCGGTGTCGGCCTGCTGCGCGAGGTCGTGATCGATACGGGCAAGGCCTATTTCGATACGAATACCGACGACCATCACCATTTCTTCTTCGAGGACAGCGGCCGCCTGGCCGATATTCCGGGGGCGGAAATCGCCATCGCCAATCTGCCCTCCACCCCGATGGGCATGGAAGTGGCGCGGGTCGATGTCGTCATCCGCCTGCGCGGGACCCCGCCCCAGGACGCCTGAACGTCCGCTTCGCCGTCACGCTGAAGCGCCCGGCCGCGATCCCGCGAGATCGCCGCCGGGCGTTTTCATGTCCGGACCACCGATCAGTGCGCCCGGTCTAGACAGCCCAGTGGCGCCACGCCGTTGACGAGGATGCGCACCAGTTCCGCCTGACGGGTGACCCCGGTCTTGGCGAACATCGAGCGCAGATGGGCCCGCGCCGTGTTGTAGCGGATGTTCAACTCCGCCGCCGCGTCCTCGAGGCTGTCACCCTTGGAGAGCTGGGTGGCGAGGGCCGATTCCGCCTGGGTGAAGCCGAACAACTGCTTGAGGATCGCCGGATCGGCCCGTACCGCCGATTCCGGATCACGGATGAAGATGGTGACGCCGGAGCGCCAGCGGTCCGAGATCTTGTTGCCGAGACGGATGCCGTTGACGACGAGGCCAAGGTCCCTCGCGCCCGATGGCCGGGTAATCGACAGGGCCTGGGCGTGCAGCCGCTCACCCCCCTCGGCCGCCACGGCCTCGGCGTTGAGGGCGGCGCGAATCAGCGCCTGCAGCGCGCGGTCGTCATGGGTCGAGGTGGCGCGCACCGAGCCATTGACCATGGACAGCCCGTCGCGCCGGCCCATCAGGTCGGAAGCGATCGAGTTCATCACGATGACCTTGCCGTTCTCGTCGAGAACGAGACCGCCGACCGCCAGCCGGTCCATGGCATCGGCATAGATCTGGTTGACCATCTCGGACTGGGTCATGCGCGAGCGCAATTCCAGCGAGCGGGCGAAATGCGGCGCCAGCAGCGAGATGAGATGCGCTTCCTCCTTCACGAAGGGATCGGAGTCGCGGGCCCGCATCACCCGGACGAAACAGTCGATATTCTCGAGACTGCAGACCCAGGCGCCCATGTAGTGGTTGATGCCGCCGATCTCGAGCAATTCGTTGAACTTGCCGAATTCCGACCGGTTCAGGGTCAGCCAGTCGTTGATCGTGTAGACTTGGCCGAGCCGCGTTTCCACATTGGGACGGTGCTTCTGATATTCGCTTTCATAGGTCAGGAACTGGTCGAAATCGATCGGCCCCGCGTTGATCGTCGCCTCCTGGCGCAGCGCCGACTTGGCCACGATGGACAGGGTGACGAAACGCGCGTCGAGCAATTCGCGCAGCAATTCCAGCGACTGCTTCCAGGCAATATCCTCGAACGCACCCTGGTAGATCTGGCCGATCAGCAGGCTCAATTGTTCCTGCGACGGGCCACTGTGGCGAAGTTCCAGCATTTCCGAGCCTCGTGAACATCCAACACGGTGTGTCCGCCGTCGGCGACGGCAAAGCCGACGACCAATGGCGAATGCCGACCTGTCAAAGGGGCCCGCCGCGATGCGCGGCCGGTCTGGTCGAAGTCATGTCTTGACGCCATGGGAAAACAGCATCGGCCGCCCCCCAACCGCAAGATTATTCAAGGTTCGGATCGGCCACGCCCGCCCCTCCTGTCCGGAGGATGATCGCCTCGGGCGTCGTCCGCTCCCTCCCGCCTGTCGCCGGCTCGCTTCCCTTCGGGGAAGGGCCGGTCTCTTTTAATTATTCAAGACAGTAGCAGTATCTCTTATCGCGAACAGCCATGGAATTTCCCGTTTCGGGTCGGACCCGCCGGAAATGGGTGCAGTTTTTGCACTTGCGATGAACCTTTCGCGGCCGCAGGAAGGCGGGACGGGCACGGATTCCGGCCGACGATAGGCCGGCGCACCGGTTTCGGCAGGGCAGCCATCCCGGACCGCCACGGATTTTCTTTGCCTTTTCCATGGACGGCAGGGCCGGCATGAGTAAACTCCGCCCGCCATGACGGAATACGCCGCCCGCGCCCTGCTGCCTGAAGGCCTGCAAGACGAACTGCCCCCCGCCGCCGAACATGAGGCGGCCGTGGTCGCGCGGCTCGTGTCGGCTTTTGCTGCCCACGGCTATCAACGGGTCAAACCCCCGCTGATCGAATTCGAGGAAAGCCTCACCCAAGGCCCCGGCGCCGCGCAGGGAACGGATATGTTCCGCCTTGTAGACCCGGCCAGCCAGCGACTGATGGCGGTCCGTTCGGACATGACGGTGCAGGTCGCCCGCATCGCCGCCACCCGTTTGCGCAACACGCCCCGGCCTCTGCGCCTCGCTTATGCCGGGCAGGTGCTGCGGGTAAAGGGCACCCAGTTGCGGCCCGAGCGGCAGTTCACCCAGGCCGGTATCGAGCTGATCGGCACGCGCTCGGTCGCCGCCGATGCCGAAGTCGTCCTGCTGGCCCTCGAATCACTGGCCGCCTGCGGTCACACCCGGCCGGTCACCGTCGACCTGACCCTGCCGACCCTGGTGCCGGCGATCGCCGCCGCTCTTGGTCTGCCGCCCCGGCTGGCGCAGCAGGCGCGCGACGCGCTCGACGGCAAGGATGCCGGCGAGCTTGAAGGCCTGCCCGCCGAAGCCTTCCGCCTGTTCAATGTCCTCCTTGAAGCCGCCGGCCCCGCCGACCGGGCGCTGGCCGCCCTCGCCACCCTCGACCTGCCACCGGAGGCCCGGACCGGTGTCGCCGAACTGGCCGGCCTGATCGCCGAGATCCGCGAGGCGGCGCCGGGTCTCATGCTGACCGTCGATCCCGGCGAATACCGCTCGCACGAATATCACACGGGCTTTGGCTTCACCTTGCTGGCCGCCGGCGTCCGGGGCGAGCTGGGCCGGGGCGGTCGCTATGATCTCGTCGGTCCCGATGGCGGCACCGAGGAGGCGGTGGGCTTCACGCTCTATGTCGATTCGCTGCTGCGCTCCCTGCCGAAGCCGGGGCCGGGCACTTTCGTCTACCTGCCCTTTGGCACGACGGCCGATGCCGCGCGGGCTTTGCGCGCCGCCGGCCATCGTACCGTCGCCGCCCTGGCGCCCGAAGCCGATGCGCGGGCCGAAGCCCGCCGCCTCGGGTGCAGCCATATTTACGCAGAGGGCGCCGTCGCGCCCGTCGCGGCCTGAGCCCGCGAACCATCACACCTTGCGTCCAAGGATGTAGAGACCATGGCCAATGTTGCAGTGATCGGCGCCCAATGGGGCGACGAGGGCAAGGGCAAGATCGTCGACTGGCTGTCGGAACGCGCGGATTGCGTGGTGCGTTTCCAGGGCGGTCACAATGCCGGCCACACGCTGGTCATCGGCGGCGTCACCTACAAGCTGTCGCTGTTGCCGTCGGGCATCGTGCGCGGCGGCAAGATCTCGGTCATCGGCAATGGCGTCGTGGTCGACCCCTGGGCGCTGTTCAGCGAGATCGAGCGGCTGCAGGGCCAGGGCGTCGCCATCAGCCCGGACAATCTGGTGCTGGCCGACAATGCCTGCCTGATCCTGCCCGTGCACGGCGAACTGGACGGCTTCCGCGAGGATGGCAGCAAGACCGGCGGCATCGGCACCACCCGCCGGGGCATCGGCCCCGCCTATGAAGACAAGGTGGGCCGCCGCGCCGTCCGCGTTTCCGACCTGGCGGACCCGGCCACCCTGTCGCGCCGGCTGGATGCGCTGATCACCCATCACGATGCGCTGCGTGCCGGTTTCGGCGCCCCGCCGGTCGACCGACCGGCGCTGGAAACGAAACTGGCCGAGATCGCGCCCCGCCTGCTGCCTTTCGCCCGCCCGGCCTGGCTGGTGCTGGACGAAATGCGCACCGCCGGCAAACGCGTGCTGTTCGAAGGCGCGCAGGGTTCGATGCTCGACATCGACCATGGCACCTATCCCTTCGTCACCTCGTCCAACACGGTTTCGGGCCAGGCGGCGGCGGGTTCCGGCGTTGGTCCCCGCTCGGTCGGCTATGTCCTCGGCATCACCAAGGCCTATACCACCCGCGTCGGCGGCGGCCCCTTCCCGACCGAGCTGACCGACGCGGTCGGCCGCCGGCTGGGCGAGCGCGGCCATGAATTCGGCACGGTCACCGGCCGGCCGCGTCGCTGTGGCTGGTTCGATGCCGTGATGGTGCGCCAGGCGGTGAAGGTCGGCGGCATCGACGGTATCGCCCTGACCAAGCTCGATGTGCTCGACGGTCTCGAGGAACTGAAGATCTGCGTCGGCTATCGCCTGCGCGGCGAGATCATCCGCCACTTCCCCTCGTCCGCCGGCGATCAGGCCGCGGTCGAGCCGGTCTACGAAGCGATGGAAGGCTGGTCCGAATCGACCCAGGGCGCGCGCCGCTGGGCCGACCTGCCGGCGACGGCGATCAAATATGTGAAGCGGGTGGAAGAACTGATCGAAGCCCCGGTCGCCCTGCTGTCGACCAGTCCCGAGCGCGACGACACCATCCTGGTCCACGATCCCTTCGTGGACTGAGAGAGGCCGGGCCTCAGGCCCTCGCCAGCAGGCCGTTCAGCAGCAGATCGAGATGCGCCGCCTTCATCGCGGCGACATTCGGCATGGGCGCGCCGATGGTCGAACTGATCACCACCTGCAGGCAGGCCATGACGGCCGGCGCGACGATCGCGTCGGGAAAGCCGGCCAGCCGCGCGGCCGCCAGGGGATGGAATTCCCCGGTCGCCACGCCCCGCTCGATCACGCCGAGAATGAGATCATCGGCGAGACTGAACAATTCGTGATGGAAGAACTGGGCCAGTTCCGGCACCCGTGACGCCTCGCCGACCATCAGGCGAACGAATTCCCGCGATTTGGCGTTGCCGACAAGATCGTCGTAGGCGCGGTCGATCAGCGTCGTCAGCAGCAGGCGGCCGCTGGCCTCGCCCGCCGAAATCGCCCGCATCCCCTCGATCAGCGGCAGCAGATGGGCGCGGATCATGGCCTTGAACAGATCTTCCTTGCCCGGGAAGTAGTGATAGATCGTGCCCTTGGTCACGCCGATGCGCCGCGCCACATCCTCGAGCCGGGCGCCGGCATAGCCCTTTTCGGCGAATTCCGCGAAGGCCGCTTCAATGATCTGACCGGGCCGCGCGGCCTTCTGGCGCTGGCGGATGCCGGGGGTGAGGGAAGCCGTCTCATCGGCTGCGATTGTCGTCATATTCCGTTTTTTTCATTGACCGACGAGTTAGTCAATATACATCTACTGTATCGAACCGATATAGCGAGCCCCGTCATGGCCATGTTCCGTCCCCTGCTGCTGACCGCAGGCCTGCTCTGCCTGGCCCTGACCCCGCCGACGGCCTGGGCCGAGGGCTCGCGTCCCCCGGCGATGACCGTGACCGTGGTGCGCGCGGCCGAACATCCGCTGGCCCGCCAGGTCGTCGCCTCCGGCACCATCCGCCCGTGGGAGGAGATCACGGTCGCGGCCGAGGCTCAGGGTCTTGCCGTCGTCGAGGTGGCGGCGGACGAGGGCGACAGCGTGGCGGCGGGCGCCATCCTGCTGCGCCTCAATGATTCGGTCCTGAAGGCCCAGCGCGCCCAGCAGGCGGCCAATCTGGAAGCGGCCCGCGCCATGCTGGCCGAGGCTTCGGCCAATCTGTCCCGGGCCCGCGACCTGCAACCACGCGGTGCCGTCAGCCAGCAAAGCCTCGACGAGCGTCTGGCGTCGCAGCGGACGGCCAGCGCCAATGTCGCCGTCGCCGAAGCCGCCCTCGCCGAAATCGACGCCCGGCTGGCGCAGACGGTGATCCGCGCCCCCGTGGCCGGCATCGTCTCGGCGCGCGGCGTCAATCTCGGTCAGGTGGTGAATGCCGGCAGCGAGATGTTCCGCCTGATCCGCGACGGCCGGCTGGAACTTCAGGCCGAAGTGCCGGAAACCGCCTTTGGCCGGCTGCGCCCCGACCTCGCCGCCGCGATCGAGGTGGATGGCCGGCCTGAGACATTGCCCGCGACGTTGCGCCGGCTGAGCCCCACCGTCGATCCCCGCACCCGCCTTGGCATCGCCTATCTCGCCCTGGGCCCGGATGCGGGGCTGCACCCCGGCATGTTCGCCACCGCCCGCATCGATCTGGGCACCGCCGATCTCCTGATGGTGCCGCAAGCCAGCATCGTCTGGCGCGGCGGCATCGAAGGCGTTTTCGTCATCGGCGACGCCGGCATCGCCCGCTTTGCCCCGATCGAGACCGGCTTGCGCCGCGACGGCCTCGTCGAGATTCGCCAGGGCCTGAAGACCGGCGATCCCATCGCCCTGCTCGGTGCCGGCTTCCTGTCCGATGGCGATGTCGTCGGCGTGGCGGAGGCCCGGTCGTGAACGGTCTGTCGTCCTGGTCGATCCGCAACCCGGTTCCGGTCATCGCGCTGTTCCTGGTGCTGAGCATCGCGGGGCTGGCCGGTTTCATTGCTCTTCGCATCAACAACACGCCCGATGTCGACGTGCCGGTGGTCAATATCACCGTGGCCCAGCCGGGCGCCGCCCCGAGCGAGCTGGAAACCCAGGTCACCCGCATCGTCGAGGATTCGGTGGCGGGCCTCGGCGCGGTCAAGCACATCACCTCGACCATCAGCGACGGCATCTCGGTCACCAACATCCAGTTCCAGTTGGGCGTCAATCTCGACCGGGTGACCAATGACGTGCGCAACGCCGTCGCCGGCATCCGCGCCGATCTGCCGGGCGATGCCGAGGATCCGGTGGTGACCCAGGTCGATGCCTCGGGCGGGGTGCTCTTCACCTATGCCGTGCGCGCCCCCGCCATGACCCCGGCCGAGCGCAGTTGGTATGTCGACAATGACATCGCCAAGGCCCTGCTGGCGGTGAAGGGCGTCTCGGATGTCGTCCGCGAAGGCGGGGTCGAGCGCGAGATCCGCGTCCGTCTCGATCCGCGACGCATGGCCGCCCTCGGCGTCTCGGCCCAGACCGTTTCCTATTCCTTACGCCGGGCCAACACCAATCTGCCGGGGGGCCGGGTCACCATCGGCAGCGGCGAACAGACGATCCGCACCGTGGGCAGCGCGATATCGGTCGAGGCCCTGGCCGCGACAAGGATCGATCTGCCCGATGGCCGCTCCCTGCGCCTGTCCGACCTCGGCACGGTCGAGGATTCCTTCGCCGAGCCCAGGACGAGGGCCCGTTTCGACGGCGAGGAGGTCGTGGGCTTTTCGGTGATGCGGACGCAAGGCTCGTCCGAAGTCCATGTCGCCGAGAAGGTTCGCGCCGCCATTCATGCCCTCGACGCCGCCCGCGACGATGTCGAATTCGAGGAGGTGACCTCCGGCGTCGATTTCGTGCTGGAGAGCTATTACGCCTCGGTCGAGGCACTGGCGCTGGGCGCGGCCCTCGCCGTCCTCGTCGTCTGGTGGTTCCTGCGCGACGGGCGGGCGACCTTCATCGCGTCGGTCGCCATGCCGCTGTCGCTGATCCCGACCTTCGCGGTCATGATGGTGCTCGACCAGTCGATCAATATCGTCAGCCTGCTCGCCCTGTCGCTGACCGTCGGCATCCTGGTCGACGACGCCATCGTCGAGATCGAGAATATCGTCCGCCATATTTCCCAGGGCAAGAAACCCTATGCCGCGGCGATCGAGGCGGCGGACGAGATCGGCCTCGCCGTGGTCGCGACCACGGCGACCATCATCGCCGTCTTCATGCCGGTCGGCTTCATGCCCGGCGTGGTCGGCCAGTTCTTCCAGTCCTTCGCCATCGCGGCCTGCGTTTCCGTCGCCTTCTCCCTCGTCGTGGCGCGCATGCTCACGCCCCTGATGGGCGCCTATATGCTGCGGGGCGAGGACGCGCATCCGCACCGCGAGCCGCGCTGGATGCCGTCCTATATCCGTTTTCTCGGCTGGTGCCTCGATCGCCGCTTCGCCGTCCTCGTCGCCGGAATCGGCATTTTCATCGGCTCCCTCGGCCTCACCACCCTGCTGCCCAATGATTTCGTGCCGGTCAGCGACCGCGGCCGTTCCGTCATGTCGGTGGAACTGCCGCCGGGCGTGACCATCGACGAGACCGATGCCGCCGTCCGCCAGCTGACCGAGCGGCTGAAGGCGCGGCCCGAAGTGAAATCGATCTATGTCTCGATCGGCACCAATACGGTGACCGGCGGCCCCGGCGGCGGCGGCGCCCTTCTGGGCGAGGTGCGGCGCGCCACCGTCGTCGTCAACCTGGTGCCGCGCGGCGAGCGCAAGCTGAGCCAGCAACAGTTCGAGAACGAGGTGGGCGCCCTGCTGCGCCAGGTGCCGGGCACCCGCGTGCGCTTCGGCGCCGACGGCTCGTCGGGCGCCAAGTTCCAGCTCGCCCTCGTCAGCGACGACGCAGGCGTTCTCGCCCGCACGGCCGCGCAGGTGGAGCGGGAAATGCGCGGCATCGATGGCCTCGCCAATGTCGCCTCGACCGCCAATCTGGCCCGGCCGGAAATTCGCATCGTGCCGAAGCCCGACAAGGCGGCGGCCCTTGGCGTGTCGTCCGAGACCCTGGCGGCGGTCGCCCGGGTCGCGACCCTGGGCGACATCGACCAGGCCCTGCCGAAATTCAACCTGCCCGACCGCCAGATCCCGATCCGCCTGATGCTGACCGAGGAATCGCGCCATGACGCCGAAACCCTGGCGGCCCTGCGGGTGCCGACCGCCGATGGCGGCTCCGTCCCGCTGGCCGCCGTCGCGGACATCGAGCATGGCGCGGGGCTTGCCCAGATCTACCGGCTCGACCGGCGCAGCAGCGCGGCGATCGAGGCGGAACTGATCGGCATTCCGCTCGGCGTCGCCGCCGAGCGGGTCCACGCCCTGCCCGCCATGCGCCACCTGCCGCCCGAGGTGATCGAACTGCCGACCGGTGACATCGAGAATCTGGCCGAGTTGATGACCGGCTTCCTGATCGCCCTCGGCACCGGCGTGTTCCTGATGTATGTCGTGCTCGTCCTGCTGTTCAAGGGCTTCACCCATCCGGCCACCATCCTGACCGCCCTGCCCCTGTCGATCGGCGGCGCCTTCGGCCTGTTGTTCGTCACGGGACAGGCGCTGTCGATGCCGGCGCTGATCGGCCTCCTGATGCTGATGGGCATCGCCGCGAAGAATTCGATCCTGCTGGTCGAATATGTCCTTTATCAGCGCGCCAGCGGCATGAGCCGGCGCGAGGCGCTGATCGAGGCGGCGCACAAGCGCGCCCGGCCGATCATCATGACCACGGTCGCCATGGGCGCGGGCATGTTGCCCATCGCCATCGGGATCGGCGCCGACACCGAATTCCGCGCGCCCATGGCGATCGCCGTCATCGGCGGGCTGATCACCTCGACCCTGCTCAGCCTCGTCTATGTGCCGGTGGTCTTCACCGTCGTCGACGACATCAGGGATTTCTTCGCCCGCCGCTTCGGCCATCGCCTGAGCGCCCGGCGCGACGAAGGCGAAAACGCGGTCGGCGTGCCGCCTCGGGGGGTTGGAACCGCCCCCTGACCGGCTTCAGAGGTCGGCGCCGACCGCCGCCAGCGGTGGCAGGACGTCGACCAGCCGGTGTTCGTTGCGCAGCAGGAGCGAGATCAGCCCGCCGTCCGACAGAAGCATCAGCGCATCGAGAAAGCTGACGGGCCGGATCTCGCGCTGGCCCTTCTCGGGAAAATCGTCGAGATAGGTCGAGACCCGGAACGGATAGACGAAGACCCGCGCCGTGATCGCGTCGCTGCCCTGCCCCTTCGGGCCGATGAAACTGCCGAGCGATTTATGCGACACCGTGCCGATCAGCCCCGCTTCCTCGAAGGCTTCGCGCCGGGCGACTTCGTGGCCCGGCAGGCCGGGTTCCGGCCGGCCCTTGGGCACGATCCAGCGCCCCGTGGTCCGCGACGTGACGAGGACGATCCGCGGCTCGCCCGACGACAGGTCGATCGGCAGGGCGGCATATTGTCGGATCTCGGGTTTCTTCCTCATCGCGCTCTATTGACCGACCTTTGCCGGCAAACATCCATATCTTCTGAACATATTGCCACGATACCACAATCCCTTGCGTTCCACCTACCCCGTTACCGTGACAAAAGAATGGCAAAAGCCATCATATCGACAGATCCAGCGGCCTGATATTCTTGGTGCCATGAGAATGCCGCCTCTGGTGATCCTGTCCCTTACCCTCTGCGCCGCCGGAGCGGCGGGAGCACGGCCGGTGGACAAGCTGACATGGTGCGAAACGCTGGTGACCGGCCAGGGCGAGGCCGAGCGCGCGCGCGGCCTTGGGGTCTGCCTGGTCGAGGTTCTGGTCCGCGTCTCGGGCCGGCCGGCGCTGGCTGAAGACGCGCGCCTTCAAGTGCTTTTACCGGGTGCGGCGGGTGCGGTCCTTGATCTCGAATATGAAGATCGCATGAAGGCGTTACCGGTTGGTGACGAACAGGGGACAAGGGATCGCCCCTATTTCCTGCGCCCGACCTTCCGGGACGACGCCCTGCGCAACATGCTGGCCGGATTCGGCCTGAAACCCTGGGGCGCGGATCGCCCGGTGCTCGCGGTCGTCGTCACCAGCCATCGCGACGGCCGGGACTGGACCGTCGCCCGGGGCATCGCGGGTGTGACGGCCGGCGCGCAGGTCGAAGCCCTCGACGCGGCGGGCGCCCGTTTCGGCCTGCCCCTGGTC
>NZ_JBAQRT010000189.1:0-6006 GCF_049306435.1 Zavarzinia sp. | reverse complement strand
GTCCTCGGCGCCATCTCCCTGCACCGCCTCGCCGGCAGCATCCGGAAAATTGAAAGGCAGCTCTTCGAAGCACACCGAAAACGTAAACTTCAGACCTTAACTTAGCGCATATGGGCGAAGGCCGGGGTCTTCCGACGAGAAGGCGCCTCAATCCTCCTCGTCGAGCCGGGCCGCGATGATGCGGGCTTCGGCGACGAGGGCGGCGCAGAGCGGGGTCATGGCATCCCGCTCCGCGACGACGAGGCCGATCGTATGGGCGGCGTCGGGCTCGCGTATGGGGATGGAACGGATATTGTCCGGGAGGCCGAGGGTCGCCGCCAGCTTGGCCGGCATCACGCTCGACCAGCGGCCGGTGCGGACATGGGCGAAGAGCACGATCATCGAATTGGATTCGAGGGTCGGCGTCGCGACGCAGCCGGCGCCTTTCAGCAGGGCGTTGATGATGCGCCGGTTCTGCATGTCGGGGGTCAGCAGGCACAGGGGCACGTCGCCGACTTCGGCCCAGGTCACGCTCTCGCGGTCGCCCAGCGGCGCGTCCGGATTGGTCAGCAGGCGGTAACGCTCGCGGTACAGGGGCACGGTGGCGACCCGGCCCAGCGGCTCGTTGTCGAGATAGGTCAGGGCGGCATCGGCATCCAGATTGTCGACGAGGGCGAGCGCCTCGGCCGAGGTGCGCGACAGGATGGTGAAACTGACATGGGGGTGACGGGCGCGAAACGGTGTCGTCAGCTCCGGCACCATGGGCAGGGCGGTCGGGATCGCGGCGATGGTGAGGTGACCCGACAGGCCCTTGCGCATCGCCTCCACATCCTGCCGCATCGCCCGCGTGTCGCCGACGATGCGCCGCGCCCAGCCCAGCACCTTCTCGCCCTCGGGGGTCAGGCGCTGGAAGCGCGAGCCGCGCTGGACCAGCAACACGCCGAGTTCCGCCTCCAGCTGCTTCAGCCCGGCCGAGAGGGTGGGCTGGGTCACGCCGCAGGCTTCGGCCGCCCGGCCGAAATGTTTCTCCCGCGCCAGGGCGAGCAGGAATTCCAGCCGCGTGTTCATGGCGCCAGCACCGCTTCCGCGAGGGCGAGATCGTCCGGCGTGTTGATGTTCAGGAAGGGATCGGGCGCCTCGTCGCCATAATCGATCCGCTCGTGGGCGTGGCGGCGGACGAAGCCGCCCACCCGGTCCAGCTTCTCGACCGTGAGGGCATGGCGCAGGTCACCGGCCAGCGCGGGCGACCACAGCGCGCTCAACCAATGGTCCCGCCCATGGGACGCGGCGAAGGCGATGGGGGCATCCGCCGCCGCGAGGCGGCCTGCGAGGTCACGGGGCACGAAGGGCTCGTCCCCGGTCACGGTCAGCAGCGGCCCCCCCGCCCACAGGAGGCCGGCGAGAACCCCTGCCAGCGGCCCCGGATAATCCGGCAGCGTATCGGCGACGATCTCGAGGCCATACCTGAGATAGGGCGCCGGGTCGCCGTTCACATTGAGGGCGAGGCGGCCGACCTGGGGCGCCACCCGCTCGATCACATGCTGGACCAGGGGCTTGCCGGCCAGGGGGGCCAGCATCTTGGGGCCATGGCCGAAGCGGCGGGACAGGCCGCCGCACAGGATGATGCCGGCGGGCTTCACCGCAGGGCGCCCGCGAAGGGAATGAAACCGATCCTGTCGCCGGGGACGACCCGCGTCACCGCTTCCGCGATATCGGCGAAACCTTCGGTATCTCCGCTCCAGGCCAGATTGCCGGCGGCGTTGCGCGCCACCCGCTCCACCTTGCCGTCGTGCAGCCGGGCCGGGATCAGGGCGCGGTCGCCGGCCGGCTTTTCGTAAGCGAAACCGGCCGGCAGGGTGTAACGGGGCAGGGCGCGCGGTGCCTCCCCGGCGAGGTGCCGCAGCAGCATCTGGCCGATCAGGGTGAAGGTGACGGCGACCGCCCCCGGATTGCCCGGCAGGCCCAGCACCGGCGTCCCCGCGATCAGGCCAAGGCCCATGGGCCGGCCGGGCTTCAGGGCCAGCCGATGGAAGATCATCTCGCCCTCGCCATGGAGGATCGCCGGAATATGATCCTCGTCGCCGACCGACATGCCGGCGGTGGTGATGACCAGATCGGCGCTTCGGGCAGCGGCCAGCAAGGCCGTGGTGATCGCGGCCCGGTCGTCCGGCAGGATCGGGCCGTCGGTCACGTCGCAGCCCAGATCGGCGAGGAGGCCGCGCAGCATCGGCCGGTTGCTGTCGGTCACCTGATGCGCGGCCCTCCGCGCGCCGGCCGGCCGCAATTCGTCGCCGCTGGACAGCAGCGCGACCTGGAGGCGCGGCCGAACCACGACCTCGGTCACGCCGAGGTCGGCCAGCAGGCCCAGATGCACCGGCGTCAGGCGAAGCCCGGCGGGCAGGGCGGTGTCGCCCGGTCGCAGCACCTCGCCCTTGCGGCGGATGTTGGCGCCGGGGCGAAGGTCGCCGTGCCAGCGCAAGGACTGCCCCTCGACCTGCGCCTGTTCCTGCATCAGGACACCGTCCGTGCCTTCCGGCACCACGGCGCCGGTGAAGATGCGCACCGCTTCCCCGGGGGCGAGGGCATGGGGGAAGGGATGGCCGGCCGCCGCGCGCCCGGCGACAAGGCGGCAGGTGCCATGCCCCGCGCGGTGCAGGGCGTAACCGTCGACGGCGGCATTATCGGCCGCGGGCAGGGCTTCCCGCGCCAGCACGGGCCGGGCCAGGACGCGGCCGGCGGCGGCCGTGATGTCCAGGGTCTCGCAACCATCGGGCACCGCGATCCGCTCGCCGATCAGGGCCAGCGCCGCGTCCACGGTCAGCAGCGGCGGCCGGCTCACACGTAATGCCCCGCGATCAGGAAATCGACGATGGCGCCGAGATCGTCGAGGTTCAGCCAGGGCACGGTGATGCCGGCGGGGGCATGGGGCGCGGCGACGGCGACGACATGGGGATCGTCCGGCTGCAGCAGCGGCTTGCCGACATCGGCGCGGTAAACCTCGATCTTGGGGATCGGGTCGCGCTTGAAGCCTTCGACGATGACGACATCGACCGGCGCGAGCTTGGCCAGCAACTGGTCCAGCGTCCATTCCGGCGCGCCGCGATGCTCGTGCATCAGGGCGAAGCGCCGGCTGGAGGCGACGAGGACTTCCGCCGCCCCGGCGACCCGGTGGTTGTGACTGTCCTTGCCCGGCTGGTCGACGTCGAAATCGTGATGGGCGTGCTTGATGGTGGATACCGTGCGTCCGGTCGCGATCAGGGCGGGGATCAGGCGGGTGACCAGGGTGGTCTTGCCGCTGCCGCTCCAGCCGGCGAAGCCGATCAGTTTGGTCATGGGATCAGGCGCTCCGGCCTTGTGTAGATCGAATGGCGATGGCCCCGCGCGAAGGCGATCAGGGTGATGCCGGCCTCTTCCGCCAGGCGGACCGCGTAGTCGGTCGGCGCCGAGACCGCGGCGATCACGGCGATGCCCGCCGTCGCCGCCTTGTGCACGATCTCGAAGGAACAGCGGCTGGTGACGGCCAGGAAGCCGCCCGAGGGGTCGATGCCGCGCCGGGCAAGGGCTCCGGTCAGCTTGTCGACCGCGTTGTGCCGGCCGACATCTTCCCGCAGCAGCAGGATATCGCCGCCGGGCCCGGCAAAGGCGGCGGCGTGCACCGCATGGGATTCGCGGTTCAGCACCTGCCCGGCGGACAGGCCCGCCATGGCACGGGCGATGGCACCGGCGGCGATCCTCGGTCCCCCTGCCACCTTGGGCGGCGGGCGCAGCGCCTCGTCGAGGCTGTCGATGCCGCACAGGCCGCAGCCGGTGCGCCCGGTCAGGGCGCGGCGCCGCTCCTTCAGGCGGGCGAAACGGGCGGCGGGAATGTCGATGTCGAGGCTGATGCCCCGGTCATGGTCGGTGCGGGTGATATCGCGCACCTCCGAGATCGTGCCGACGATGCCTTCCGCCAGGGAAAAGCCGGTGGCGAAATCCTCGAGGTCGAGGGGGCTCGCCATCATCACGGCGTGGGAGACGCCGTTGTAGACGAGGGCGATCGCCACCTCGTTGGCGAGGATGTCTCCCACCGGTGCCGTCTCGTCGCCGTCACGGCGCAGGCACGCCCGCTCGACGAGCGCGGCGTGGCGAAAGGCCCTGTCGCTGTCATCATCGTCCGGGTCGGGGTGGGCGGCGTCCATGGTCAAAGGCTTTGCGCCAAAGCAGGGGGCGCCGTCAACCCGCGAGGTGGGCTCAGGCGTCGGCAATGCCGAAGCCGGCCTTTTCCACCGCCTGGATGACCAGCTTGCGGTCGGCGCCATCGGCGAAACTCAGGGTCGCCGAGGCCAGATCGACACTGGGGCTGGCGTCCGGGGCCGCCTTGGTCACCGCCTTTTCGACCGATTTGGCGCAGCCGCCGCAGGTCATGCCGGTTACTGTCAGTTTTTGCACGATCGCATCTCCTCGAACTTCGATGCCTGAAAGATGGGGCTTCCCATCATGGGAAGGTCAAGCCTCGATTTTTGTCCTTGACCTTCCCATGTTGGGAAGGTGTCCGCTGGTCCCAGGATACAGATGGGAAGCATCATGAGCAGCCTCAGCCTGAAGATCGACGGCATGACCTGCGCCGCCTGCGTCACGCGGCTGGAGAAGGCGTTGAGCGCCGTGCCGGGCGTCAGCGCCGCCAGTGTCAACCTCGCGACCGAAATCGCCCGGGTAGAGGGCACGGCCCCGGCCGCCGCCCTGATCGAGGCGGTGGAGGACGCAGGGTATGAGGCCGCCGTCGCCGCCGACGAATTCGCCGCGCCGGTGGGGCAGGGCGCGCCGAAACTGTGGGAAGTGCTGCTGGGGGCGGGTCTGACCCTGCCGCTGGTGCTGCCCATGGCCGTGCCGTCGCTGATGCTGCCGGGTCTCATGCAGCTGGCGCTGGCGGGCGTCGTGCAAGGGCTGCTGGGCTGGCGCTTCTATCTGCACGGCTGGAAGGCGTTGCGCGCCGGCAGCGGCAACATGGACGTGCTGGTCGCCCTCGGCACCACGGCGGCCTTTGGCCTCAGCCTCTATCTGCTGTTCGTTCACGGCGGCCATCACCTCTATTTCGAGGCCTCGGCGGCGGTGATCACTCTCGTCCTCCTCGGCAAATATCTGGAAGCGCGGGCCAAGCGCGAGACAGGCGCCGCCCTGCGCGCCCTCGCGGCCCTGCGGCCGGACAAGGCGATTCTCGTCGGGCCGGACGGGGCGGAGCGGGAAGTGCCGGCCGACAGTCTGAAGGCGGGCGATGTCGTCTCGGTCCGCTCGGGCGCGCGGCTGCCGGCCGACGGCGTCATTCTGAAGGGCGAATCCGCCCTCGACGAAGCCTTGCTGACTGGGGAGAGCCTGCCGGTTGCCAAGGGGCCGGGCGATGCCGTCGTCGGCGGCTCGGTCAATGGCGAGGGGCTCTTGCATGTCCGGGTGACCGCGACCGGCGGCAAGGCGTTCCTCGGCACGATCATGCGCATGGTCGCCGATGCTCAAGGCACGAAGCCGCCCATCCAGCGTCTGGTCGACCGGATCTCGGCGATCTTCGTGCCCGTCGTCGTCGGCATCGCCGCCGTCACCGTCCTCGGCTGGCTGATGGCCGGGGCGGGGGCGGAGACGGCGATCATCCACGGCGTCGCCGTGCTCGTCATCGCCTGTCCCTGCGCCCTCGGCCTCGCGACGCCGGCGGCGATCATGGTCGGCACCGGGCTCGCGGCGAAGAACGGCATCCTGATCCGCGATCCCGCCGCGCTGGAAGCCGCCCGCACCATCGACCTCGTCGTCTTCGACAAGACCGGCACCCTGACCGAGGGCAAGCCCCGGCTGGTCGGCCTGCGGGCGCTGGCCGATCTGACCGAGGACGAGGCTCTGGCTATCGCCGCCGCTTTGCAGGCCAGCAGCGATCATCCGCTGGGCCTGGCGCTGCGCCGGGCGGCGGAGGCGCGCAATCTCGCCCTGCCCGTGGTCGAAGGTGGGCGCAGCCTCGCCGGCCGGGGCGTCGCCGGCACGGTTGCGGGCACCGAATACCTGCTGGGC
>NZ_JBAQRT010000188.1:0-12421 GCF_049306435.1 Zavarzinia sp. | reverse complement strand
CCTCGGGCGCGGCGGCCAGTTCGGCCGGCACCGCCGGGACCTCCTCGGCGGGCAATGTGTTCGAGCGCGAGATATAATAATAGCCGCCGTAAACCAGCACGGCGAGCACGACCGAAAGCGACAACACACGCCCGGTCGGGAATTTCGCCTCCTGCACCGGCGCGGGAAAGACCAGCGGCCGGTTTTCCGGTTCGCGGTTCAGCTCCGCCTTGAAGGCAAGGACGGCGGCTTCACCGTCGAGACCGAGAAACTGGGCGTAGGAGCGCAGATAGCCAAGGGCATAGGTCAGCCCCGGGGTGCCATCGATCTCGCCCCTCTCGAGCGCATCGAGATGGGCCGGCTTCAGGCGCAGGACCTGGCCGATTTCCGCCGTCGTCCGGCCATAGGACAACCGCGCGTCGCGCAGCTGAGCGCCAACGCCGATGTAATGAAGCCCCTCCTCCGGCGGCACGAAGTGCTGCTCGTCGGAAGAAACCAGATACGGCTTACGTTTGCCCAGTGCCATCGAAACTCTCGCAACCCCCCGGCCGATACGCATGTACCGAAATGGGCCCGGGGGCTTCCTCTAGTCGGCCGATCGGGAAGCTGCCACTACGTTCAGGAAATCTGCCGTCACCATAAGAAGGTCGCCGATCTAACGCAACTCGGTTAACACCCGATCCGCCGGTTAACGCGACGTTGTTGCGCCAAGTCCGCAGGTCTAGATGCGCACGCCGTGATCGCGGGCGAAACTCTCCAGCTTGCCGCGCAGGGTACGATCGGGGCCCTCGATCAGCGTGTCGATATAGGCGCGGCACTGACCGACGTCGAGGCTGCGCAGCATCGCCTTCACCGGGCCGATGGAGACCGCGTTCATCGAAATCGAGCGGAAGCCGAGACCGATCAGCGCCATCGCCTCCAGCGGCCGGCCGGCCATTTCGCCGCAGAGCGAAATCGAAACCCCCGCCGCCGTGCAGGCGGCGCAGACATCGCGCAGCAGCTTCAGCGCCGAAGGGGCCAGCAGGTCGTAACGGCCCGAGACCTTGGGATTGCCCCGGTCGGCGGCGAAGAAGAACTGCAGCAGGTCGTTGGAGCCGACCGAGATGAAATCGACGAGCGGCAGCAGCGCCGGCAGCTGATAGGCGAGCGCCGGCACTTCCAGCATGGTGCCGACCCTTATGCTGACCGGCAGGGTCTGGCCCATGCGCTCCAGCCGGCGGCGCTCCACCTCGAGGATCTGGCGCGCCTGACGGAATTCGGCGACATCGGCCACCATGGGGAACATGACCGACAGCGTGCGCCCGCCCGCCGCGATCAGCAGCGCGCGCAGCTGGTAGCGCAGCAGGGCCGGCCGGTCGAGCACGAGGCGGATCGCCCGCCAGCCCAGCGCCGGGTTTTCTTCCCGCTGGCCGACCATGTAGGGCAGGACCTTGTCGCCACCGACATCGAGGGTACGGAAGATCACCGGCCTCTCGCCGGCCGCGTTCAGGACATGGGCGTAAAGCTCGATCTGGGCAGCGAGACGCGGCATGGTCGAGGAGACCATGAACTGCAGCTCGGTCCGGAACAGGCCGATGCCGGCCGCCCCGGTCTCGTCGAGATGGGGCAGATCGACGGTCAGGCCCGCGTTCATGAACAGCTTGACGTCGATACCGTCCGTGGTGGTCGCCGGCATGTCGCGCAGCGCGGCGTATTCCGCCTTGCGCTCCACCCGGATCAGCAGGTTTTCCGAAAATGCGGCGGCGACTTCCGGTGTCGGCCGGAAGATGGCCTGACCGGTGTCGCCGTCGACGACGGCGATGTCGCCCGGCTCCACCCGCTCCAGCACGCGCTCGCAGCCGCCGACGACGGGAATGCCGAGGCCACGGGCGACGATGGCGACATGGCTGGTGGGCGACCCTTCCTCCAGCACGACGGCCTTCAGGCGGCTGCGATCATAGTCCAGCAATTCGGCCGGCCCCATGCTGCGGGCGACGAGAATCGCTTCCTCGGGCAGGACGTCGCCGGCCGCCGTCTCGGTCTTGCCGGCGAGATGGCGCATCAGCCGGTTGGCGAGATCCTCGAGATCCGACAGGCGCTCGCGAAGATAAGGATCGGTGATCTGGCCCATGCGGGCGCGGGTTTCCATCTGCACCCGCTCGACCGCCGCCTCGGCGGTGAGGCCCGAGCGGATCGCCTCCTCGATCTTCTCGCGCCAGCCCCGGTCGTGGGCGAACATGCGATAGGTTTCGAGCACATCCCGGTGCTCGCCCGCCGGGACCATGTCCTGATCCGCCAGCATGGCGTCGATCCGCTTGCGTAAGGAGGCCATGGCGACGCCGAGCCGGTTCATCTCGGCCTGGGCATCCTCGGCGATCAGGCGTTCGACCGCGACGCGGGGCTCGTGCAGCACCGCGACACCCATGGCGAGACCTTCGGCGAGGCCGACGCCGTCATAGGTATAGGGTTCGCGCCGACGCGCCTCGCTCTCCGAGAATTCGGCGGGATCGACCAGATCGCCCTGCCCCACGAGTTCCGCGAGGACCATGGCGATGGTCTGCATCACATCGATCTCGTCCTCGTCATATTCCCGCATGGTGCGGTTCTGGGCGACGAGAACGCCGACCACGCGGCCGGCCCGGATGATGGGCACGCCCACCAGCGAGTGATAGATCTCTTCGCCGGTCTCGGGCAGATAGGCGAATTTGGGATGCGACTGGGCGTCCGGCAGGCTGAGCGGCAGCGCCGTGTCGGCGATGGTGCCGACCAGGCCCTCGCCCACCCGCAGGGTCGCCTTGTGGACGGCGTCCGGGTTCAGGCCCTCGGTCGCGAAGAGTTCGAGCCGGCGGCCCGCCCGCATCAGATAGATCGAGCACACATCGGCGACCATGTTGGCCGCGATGTTGCGCACGATGCGATCGAGACGATCCTGGGCCGACCCCGGCCCCGCCATGACTTCACGCAGGCGCCGAAGGAGGGCACGGGGGCCACCGACAGCGCCCATCGCCATCAGGCCCTCAGCGGTGCCGGTGTCGCCACCGCGTGAAGCGACATTCGGGCATCGAGCGCGGCGGCGGCCTGATCGACCAGCTGGGCGATGATCTCCGCCGTCGGCTGTTCGCGCGTCACCATGCCGACCGACTGGCCCGCCATCAGCGAGCCATTCTCGACATCACCATCGATCACCGCGCGGCGCAGGGCGCCCGCCCAGAAATGCTCGATTTCCAGCATGGCGGCGTCCTTGTCCACTTCGCCACGATTGAAGCGCGCGACCACATCGGCCTGCATTTCCATGAAGCGGCGCGTGCCCTGATTCTGCAAGGCGCGAACCGGGATCACCGGAAAACGCGGGTCGAGCTGGGCCGAGGGCATGGCGTCGCGGGCAGCGCCCCGGATGAAGGCCTTCTTGAAATTGGCATGGGCGATCGATTCCGTCGCGCAGACGAAACGGGTGCCGAGCTGCACGCCCGAGGCGCCGAGTTCGAGATACATGACGATCGCCTCGCCCCGGCCGATGCCGCCGGCGACGAAGACCGGAATCTCCCTGATCTCGGGCAGGATTTCCTGCGCCAGCACGGCGGTCGAAACGGGGCCGATATGGCCGCCCGCTTCCATGCCCTCGATCACCAGCGCGTCGACGCCGGAGCGGACGAATTTCTTGGCGAGGGCCAGCGCCGGGGCGAAGCAGATCACCTTGGCGCCCGAGGCCTTCACCTTGTCGATGGCGAATTTGGGCGGCAGGCCGCCGGCCAGGACGACATGGCCGACCTTCGCCGCGATGCAGACATCGACCAGTTGCTCGAGCTGCGGATGCATGGTGATCAGGTTGACGCCGAAGGGCTTGCCGGTCAGGCCCTGCGTGCCGGCGATTTCCTTCTCGAGCAGCTCGGGCGACATGGCGCCGCAGGCGAGGACGCCGAAGCCGCCCGCGTTCGAGATCGCGGCGACCAGATGCCGCTCGGACACCCAGGACATGGCGCCGCCCATGATCGCGGTTTCGGTGCCGAGGAAGTCCCGGCCCCTTTGCCACAGTCGGTTCAGGACTTCGAGTCCGCCGGCCGTATGGGTCATAACGCCACCTTCATTCTGTAAGGTCCGAATCGGTGCGGGCGGTCAGGCGACCGCGTCGAGACCATAGGCCGTGTGCAGGGCACGAACCGCAAGCTCGGTGTATTCCGCGGCGACGAGGACGCTGATCTTGATTTCCGAGGTGGAGATCACCTGGATGTTGATGCCCTTGTCCGCCAGAGTCGTGAACATCTGACGGGCGATGCCGGCGTGGGAGCGCATGCCGACGCCGATCACCGAAATCTTGGCCACGTTACCGTCGGTATGCAGGTCGCGGAAGCCGATCTGCTCGCGGTTGTCCTGCAGCACCTTGATGGCGAGGGCGAGATCCGCCTTGCCGACGGTGAAGGTGACATCGGTCGTCTTGCCGTCGTCGGCGACGTTCTGGACGATCATGTCGACATTCACATTGGCATCGGCGAGCGGACCGAAGACGGCGGCGGCGACGCCCGGCCGGTCCGCGACCTTGAGCACGGTCACCTTGGCTTCGTCGCGGCTGTAGGCGATGCCGGAAATGAGTTCCTGTTCCACGATTTCTTCCTCGTCAACAACCAGCGTGCCGGGCTTGTCCTCGAAGCTGGAGAGGACCTGCACGCGGACGCGATGCTTCATCGCCATCTCGACCGAGCGGATCTGCAGGACCTTGGCCCCGACCGAGGCCATTTCCAGCATTTCTTCATAGGTGATCTTGTCGAGCTTGCGGGCCTTCTCGACAATGCGGGGATCGGTCGTGTAGACGCCGTCGACATCGGTATAGATGTCGCAGCGATCGGCCTTCATCGCCGCCGCGAGCGCGACCGCCGACGTGTCCGAGCCGCCGCGGCCGAGCGTGGTGATCCGATGGTCCGGGCCGATGCCCTGGAAACCGGCGATCACCGCGACCTGGCCTTCCTTCATCCGGCGCTCGATCTCGGCGGTATCGATCCGCTCGATCCGGGCGGAGCCATGGGCGCCGTCGGTCTCGAGCGGGATCTGCCAGCCGGCCCAGGAGCGGGCGGAGACACCGAGTTCCTGCAGCGCGATCGCGAGGAGGCCGGCCGTCACCTGTTCGCCGCTCGCGACCACCGCGTCATATTCGCGCGCGTCATGCAGGGGCGCGATATCGCGGCAATAGCCGACCAGCTTGTTGGTCTCGCCCGACATGGCCGAGACGACCACGGCGACCTCGTTGCCGGCATCGACGACGGCTTTCACCCGGCGGGCGACATTCTTGATGCGCTCGACGTTGCCGACGGAAGTGCCGCCGAATTTCAGGACCAGGCGGGCCATGCGCGTGCTACTCCAGATCTATTCTCACTCGGGGCCGGACTGCGAGCTTGGGGCTGGCCGGCCGTAAAAGGCGCGTATACATATCCCCCGTCAGGTCCTTAGGCAAGGCGCCCATCCAGATCGGATGGCAAGGCGACGAAGAGGTAAAGTCCATGTCAGGCGAAACAGCGAAACGCACCACCATCGACGACGCCGAAGTCGCCCAGTTCGCCGCCATCGCCGACGAATGGTGGGACCCGAACGGCAAGTTCAAACCGCTGCACAAGTTCAACCCGACGCGCCTTTCCTATCTGCGCGGCAAACTGGGGGCGCATTTCGGCCGTAATGAGGCGGACACGAAACCCTTCGCCGGGCTTCGCTTCCTCGACATCGGTTGCGGCGGCGGGCTTTTGTCGGAACCCATGGCCCGGCTGGGCGCCGAGGTGGTCGGCGCCGACGCGGCGGAAAAGAATGTGAAGGTGGCGGCCCTGCACGCGCTGCAGTCGGGCCTCGCCATCGATTACCGCCATACCAGCGCGGAAGACCTGGCGACGGCGGGTGAGCGATTCGATGTCGTTCTCAACATGGAAGTGGTCGAGCATGTCGCCGACCTGAACCTCTTCATGGCGGCCTGCGCCTCCATGGTGAAGCCGGGCGGCGTCATGGTGACCGCGACCCTGAACCGCACCATGAAGGCTTTCGCCCTCGCCATCGTGGGCGCCGAATATGTCCTCGGCTGGCTACCGCGCGGCACCCACAAGTATCAGAAATTCGTCCGCCCCAGCGAGCTGGCAGCGGCCCTGCGCCAGACCGGCATGGAAATCACCGACTACGCCGGCGTCTCCTACAATCCCCTGAGCGGCGAATGGCGCCTCGGCCGGGATGTCGATGTGAACTACATGGCTTTCGCCGTCAGGCCGGCCTGACGGACGTTCAGGCGTCTTCCCGGTCGATCCAGGGGATGCGGGCGACCGGCACGCCTTCCTCGTCGAGGGCCTTGGCTTCCTCGACCGTGGTTTCGCCGTAGATGCCGCGGGCCTCGGCTTCGCCGTAATGGATCTTGCGGGCTTCCTCGGCGAAATTGCTGCCGACGTTTTCGAGATTGCTCTCGACCGCTGAACGCAGCTCGCGCAGGGCGGCGCGCATTTCCGCCTGTTTCTCGGACGCCTTGACGGAACGGTCGCGCGTAACGCCGGTCGCGACCTGCGTCGCCTGTGGCCCGCGCGTCACCGTGGTGACGCCGCAGGTCGGGCAGACGACCTTGCCCTGACGGGCCTGTCGCTCATAGGTGGCGCTGTCCTTGAACCAGGCCTCGAAGACGTGGCCGGCCGAACAGCTGAGGTCATAAACGATCATGCTCTTGATGTGACAAGCCGCCCGCCGTTTGGCAAGGGGTGATCAATCGAAGGGAAGGGGCGCGCCCGGCCTCAGATGGGGCTTCAGCGCCGACCAGCCGATGGTGCAGTCATAGGCGCCTTCGGCATAGGAGCCGAGGGCATAGGCGTCGAAACGGATGCGCGCGCCCTTGGTGTCGAAGCTCCAGGCCGGCAGGACGGCGATACCATCGTCCAGCGCATCGTCGGTCAGGGACGGCGCGATCAGCTCTTCCGGCACGCCGCGTTCGCGCTTCTCGGCGGCGATGCTGGCCCGGCACAGGGGGATCAGGGCTTTCCGCCCCGCCTCGTCGATGAAATCGTCGAAATCGAGGGATTTGCCCGCCGCCGGCAGGAAATTCACCGCCCGGCCATAGCCCATGCCATGGGCGCCGCCGGTATATTCGTAGATATCGAAGAAGACCGAGACGAAACGCGCCGAGGCATAGAGGATGCGGTAGGACACGACGCGGCCGTAAGGCCCCTCGCCGGCGCCGATATCGGCTTCGCTGGCATCCGCCGCCTCGTCGAGGGCCGCGTTGAGGTCGGCAAGGGCGGGGTCGACCGCCCGCGGCCGCAGGATCGAGACGGAAATCTGCGCCGCGTCATCCGCGACCCTCGTCAGCACCGGCAGGAAGCGCGGCGCCCCTTGCCCCGTGGTCTCGGGCGTCGCCGACAATTCCCGCGTCCGCGCCTCGGTCAGGCGCTTGAGGCAGGCGATGTCGAAACTCACGTCCTGTCCCTGATCATAAGCGGCACAGATGCCGTCCCGCCGCTCGATCCAGTCGCGCTGGTCGCCGCGCCAGGCCTCGCGCTGCGCATCGTCCGCGGCGGCCCGTAAAGCCGCATAAGCGGCGCTCATGTCGTCGTCGGCGGCCTTGAGCGCGGGATCCGAGCAGATCGCCCGCTCCACCGGGGCCTTGGCCTTGGCGCAATCGAAAGCCCATGCCGCCGGGTTGACGGCCACGACCAGCAGCGCGCCGAGCAGCGGGATGAAGCGCATCACGGCCCCTCGAAGGTCCGGTCGTGCTGAAGCGCGGGGATCCGGCCCCTTGCCGTGGTGACTTCGGACAGGTCGAGATCGGCGACGACATAGCCGACCTCGGTGCCGGCATCGGCCAGCACCCGGCCCCAGGGATCGATGATCAGGGCATGACCGAAGGTCTGGCGGCCATCGTCATGGGTGCCGGTCTGGGCCGGGGCGATGATGAAGCTGCCGGTCTCGATCGCGCGGGCGCGCTGCAGGACGTGCCAATGGGCCTCGCCCGTGACCCTGGTGAAGGCAGCCGGGGTGGCGATGATATCGGCCCCGGCCTGCGCCAGCCGCCGGTACAGGGGCGCGAAGCGGATGTCGTAGCAGATGGTGAGCCCGAGCCGTGCATCCCCGACATCGGCCAGCACCGCGACCTCGCCCGGGCGATAGCCGGCGCTTTCGCGGAAGCTCTCGCCTTCCGGCAGGTCGACGTCAAACATGTGGATCTTGTCGTAGCGGGCCTTGATCCGCCCGTCCGGGCCGATCAGGAAGGCGCGGTTGGCCAGCCGCGCCTCGCCAAGCTCGATCGGCAGGGAGCCGATCAGAAGATCGATGCCCAGTTCGGCCGCCAGCGCCCGGAAGGCGGCGAGCGCCGCGTCCTCGGCCTCGGTCCGCACCTTGGGCCGCATCGCCCGCTTGTCCCGCTCCATCAGCGAGGTCATCTCGGGCGTCGCCACCAGCTTCGCGCCGTCGGCCGCCGCCGCGCGGATCAGCCGCGAGGCGGTCTCGATATTGGCCGCGACATCGCGCCCGGAGCAAAGCTGGACGCAGGCAACGCGCAAGACGGACATGGGATGGCGACTCCGGCCGGATCAGTTGGCGGCGAGAAGCGTATCCAGCCGGCCCGCCTGATCAAGGGCATAAAGATCGTCGCAGCCGCCGACATGAGTGGCGCCGATGAAGATCTGCGGCACGGTGCGCCGGCCGCCGGCCTTTTCCGTCATTTCCCGGCGCAGCCCCGCATCCATGGAAACGTCGATTTCCGTGTAGGCAACGCCCTTCGACTGCAACAGCTGCTTCGCCCGGTAGCAATAGGGGCAGATCTGGGTGGTATAGATGGTGACGTCGGTCACGGCGGATCTCCTGCGAGTGCTCCTTACTAACGTGATGCAGTGCGAAAGGATCCTCAACCCCCGTCGCCGTCATGAATGACCCGCGCCGCGGTCAGGACATCGACCCGCGCCGCCCCCGCCGCCTTCAGCACCCGGGCGCAGGCATAGACGGTCGCGCCCGTGGTCAGCACATCGTCGACGAGGACGAGGTGTTTCCCGGCGATGCTGGCTTTCGCCACCGCCGGCACCGAGAAGGCCCCGACGACATTGCGCAGCCGCGCCAGCCGGCCGAGGCGTCCCTGCGGCGGCGTCGGCCGGGCGCGGACGAGGACTTGCGCCAGCACCGGCACCTTGGCGATGCGGGAGATCGCCCGCGCCAGCTCGGCCGACTGGTTGTAGCGCCGGGTCAAGCGCCGTCGCCAATGCAGCGGCACGGGCACCAGCGCGTCGGCCCCCGCCAATGCCTCCGCCCCCGCCTGCGCCATCAGCCGGGCGAGGCTGGGGGCGAGATCCAATCGGTCGGCATGTTTGAAGCGCAGCAGCAGGTCGCGCATCGGCCCGCCATAGCGTGCCGCAGCCCGCGCCACGGTGAAGGGCGGCGGATGGGCGATGCAGCCGCCGCAGCGGGTGCCCGCCGGCACCGGCAATTCGAAGGGCAGGCCGCAGCAGGTGCATTGCGGGGCGGAAATAAAGGCGATCTTCGGCCAGCACACCGGGCACAGGCGCCCGGGCGCATCCACGGGGGCATCGCAGCCAAGGCAGGCCGGCGGCAACACGAAATCGAGGAGGCCGGTGAAGCCCCGCCGAAAATGGTCCCGCATCCCTCTCGCGATCATGGCGCCATCGTGCCATATCAGGGCCATGCCCGCAGCCTCTTCCCGCACCCCCACCAATGCCCCGGACGATATTCTCGTCTTCGACCGAAGCGCCGTCGCCCGCCACCGGACGCGCGCCGCCGCCGGTCTCGATGCCCATGATTTCCTGTTCCGCGAAATCGCCGAACGGATGATCGACCGGGTCGAGGATATCAACCGCCGCTTCCCCCTCACCCTCGACCTCGGCTGCCACGACGGCGTGCTGGGCCGGTTGCTCGGCCCGACCGGCAGAATCGATCAACTCGTCTCCGCCGATCTGTCGTCCGCCATGGCGCGGCGGGCCGGCGGCCTTGCCCTCGCCGCCGACGAGGAATTTCTGCCTTTCGCCGAGGGCAGCTTCGATCTCGTCGCCTCGGCCGGCTCCCTGCACTGGGTGAACGACCTGCCGGGCGCCCTCATCCAGATCCGCGACATCCTGAAGCCGGACGGTTTCTTCGTCGCCTCGCTGATCGGTGGCGGCACCCTGACCGAGCTGCGTCAGGCCTTCCTCGCCGCCGAGGCGAAGGTGGAAGGGGCGGCCTCGCTCCATGTCTCGCCCTTCGTCGACCTGCGCGACGCGGCGGGCCTGATGCAGCGCGCCGGCTTCGCCATGCCGGTGGTCGACCTCGAGACGATCACCGTCACTTACGGCGATGTCTTCGGCCTGATGCGCGACCTGCGCGGCATGGGCGAGCAGAACGCCCTCGCCGCCCGGCGCCGCCAGCCCCTGCGGCGCGCAACGATCCTCGCCCTCGCCGAGGAATATCGCGACCGTTTCGCCGATGCGGACGGCCGCATCCCCGCGACCTTCGAGATCGTCACCCTGTCGGGCTGGGCACCCGGCGAAGGCCAGCCGGTGCCGAAACGCCGCGGCTCCGCCACCCACCGCCTCGCCGATGCCCTCGGCACCGTCGAAATCCCGGCGGGGGAGAAGGCATAAGTTCCGGGGACGAGGAGGAAGAAAAGCCCTCTCCTCCTGGGAGGAGAGGGTTGGGTGAGGAGGGAAACGCTGTCCTGAAACGCCCGCACACCCTCCCGGCCCACCTCACCCCGACCCTCTCCCCCCAGAGGGCGGAGAGGGAGCGTCAGGCTCCTTACGCCGCAATCCCCAACTCGCCCGCCAGGCGGTCGAAGTCCCGCGCCTTCAGGGTCGGCTTGGCCGCCAGTTCGATGACGGCGGTGAAGGCTTCGGCCGGGGCGCCGGCCTTCATGCCCGCCAGCAGGCCGGCGCGTTCCGCCGGGGTCATGGCCGGCAGCATGAGGCGCATGTAGGCGATATTTTCTTCCGGCGTCAGGCTGGCGATGATCGTCATCTCGATCGCCTGCAATTCCTCGTCGTTGAAGAGGTGCCGCAGGACCGGCCCCGTCACCGTCTCTTCCTCGTGCATGTGATGGAAGTCCTCGGCAACGAAAGCCGAGAAGGCGAGATAGAGGCCATGGCCATGGGCCGGACGTTCCGCGACGGGCGCCGTCTCGAGGGCGGCCATCAGCCGGGCCAGCTGGGCGAAGCGGGTCTGGTGGCCGCGGTGCTGATCCTCGAGGGTGCGGGCCGCGCCCGGCAGGCGGGCTTCCAGCGCCTTGTGCAGCTGGCTTTCCTCGTGTTCGAGGTGGGCGGCCGACAGGGTCAGCTGGGCGCGCAGATCGGCGAGGAGATCCGCCGTCCCGGCGGGATCGGCGAAATCCTGGCTGCCGAGGCGCAGCAGCAGATGGGAAAGGCCGAGGCGCAGACCCTTGTGGATCGGACCATAGAAATCATAACGCGGTTGAGCAGGCATCTTGTCCCCCGACGGGTGGCGGTTGCGATGCCCCACCAGATAGGCCACGTCCGGGACCACCGCTTCCTAAATGGCTCCTAAGCGCTGTTCGCTTTTCCTAAAAATGCGCTATCGGCTAATCTTGTCGCTCGGGGGTCGGCCGGGAGACCAGGGGTGATCGACAGTGCCATTGCTGACTTCGTCGAGGGGGCGGTCATGACCGTGCTCGCCTCGCGGAACGAGAGCCATCACCCCGCGATCGGCCGGGGCGTCGGCACCCGAGGGGCCGAGGGCGGTCGTCTGCTCGACACCATGGTCTCGCGGGCGCAATGGCCCCGCCTGATCGGCAATCTGTCACCCGGCGATCCGCTGGCCGCCACCTTCGTCGCGCCGGACGATTACCGCACCTATCAGGTCAAGGGCGTGGTCGAGATGATCGCGCCCGCGACCGATGACGACCGGGCCGTCGCCCTCGCCTATCATCGCCAGATCCACCGGCTGCTGACCTCGCTCGGCGTCACCGAGGGGCAGATCCGCTTCTGGCTGACCGACAGCGACCTCTATCGCCTGCGCTATCGTCCGACCGACGTCTTCGTGCAGACGCCGGGTCCCCGCGCCGGCAGCCGGCTGGAGCCGCGGCCTTGACCGGCGTACCCCTGCGGGACCTCCACGCCTGTTTCGAGGGGGTGATCCCCTCGATCATCGCCACGGTCGACGCCGCGGGCGTGCCCAATATTTCCTATCTCTCCCACGTCCATTACGTGGACGATGATCACGTCGCCCTGTCCAACCAGTATTTCACCAAGACCTCGGCCAATGTCCGCGACCGGGGCACGGCGGCGCTGATCGTGGTCGACGGGCGGAGCGGCCGGCAATATCTGCTCGACATCGCCTTCGTCTCGTCCCACCGCGAAGGCGCCCTGTTCGAGCGCATGTCGGATCACCTGAACGCCATGTCGTCCCGTCAGGGCATGTCCGACATCATGGCCCTGCGCAGCGCCGACCTCTACCGCGTGCTGAGCTGCGAGGCGGTGCCGGCGGTCGAGGCCGGCGAGGAGCCGGTGGCGGCCCCGCCCGATGC
>NZ_JBAQRT010000187.1:0-1970 GCF_049306435.1 Zavarzinia sp. | reverse complement strand
GGCGATGGCCGAGGCGGGTGGCCTGTTCTCGCCCATGGCGATCGCCCTCGCCGAGGCCGGGGAGGCCAGCGGCCGTCTGGGCTCCACCCTCGCGCGGCTCGCCACCGCGCTGGAGCGGCAGGAGGCGCTGCGCCAGACCGTGCGCTCCGCCCTCGTCTATCCGGCCATGCTGATGGTGGTCGCCTTTGGCGTCATCCTGATCATGCTGCTGGTCGTCGTGCCCCAGTTCGAGACCCTGTTCGCCGATCTTGGCGGCAAGCTGCCGCCGATCACCGCGATCGTGGTCGGCATCAGCCGCTTCATCCGGGACTATGGTCTTCTGGCCCTGCTGGGCGGCATCGTGACCGCGGTCCTGGTCTGGCGCTGGCTGCGCCGGCCCGACATGCAGATGAAGCTCGACCGCCGGATCCTGAACGTGCCCCTGGCCGGCCGGCTGGTGGTCGAGGCGCAGACGGCGCGTTTCGCCCGCACCCTCGGCGCCCTCGTCGACAGCAATGTCGCGCTGCCGACCGCCCTCGGCATCGCCGCCCGGACCCTGTCCAACCGCCATATGGCGGCCTCGGTCGGGCGGGTCGCCTCGGGCCTGCACGAAGGCGCCGGACTGGCCGGGCCGCTGGCGGCGACGGGCATTTTCCCGCGCCTCGCCATCGGCTTCCTGCGTACCGGCGAGGAAACGGCGCAATTGGGGCCGATGCTGTTGCGCCTTGCCGATATTCTCGACCGCGAGGTCAATAACACGACCCAGCGGCTGATCACCCTGATGACGCCCTTGCTCACCGTCGTGCTCGGCATCGTCGTCGCCGGGGTGATCGCCGCCATCATGTCCGCCATTCTCGGCGTCAACGATCTGGCCATGCAATGACAATGCTCTCCAAGACTTCCTCCCGCCGCCGGCACGGCCAGCGCGGCTTCACCCTGATCGAACTTCTCGTCGTGCTGGCCATTCTCGGCCTGCTGGCGGCGGTGGTCGGGCCGCAGGTGCTGAAATATCTCGGCTCCTCGCGCACCCAGACGGCGCGGGTCCAGTTGCAGAACGTGACGGCCAGCCTCGAGCTCTATCGCCTCGATGTCGGCCGTTATCCGTCGCAGCAGGAAGGCCTCGCCGCCCTGATGGCGCCGCCCAAGACGGCGCCGGGCTGGAACGGCCCTTATCTTCGCCGGGCCGAGGCGCTGCGCGATCCCTGGGGCAATCCCTATCTCTACAAGATGCCGGGCGAGCACGGCGAAGTGGATGTCTTCACCCTCGGCAACGACGGCGCCCCGGGCGGCACGGGCGAGGCGCAGGATGTCGGCAACTGGTGAGAGCCCGTTTGGCCCCCCCGGACGGGTCGACCCGGCGAATGTCCGAACAGGCTCCGAGCGCGGCGCGACCCTGATCGAGGTGATGGTGGCCCTGGCCATCCTCGCTCTCGTGGGTGCCATGGCCTATCCCAACATGGACCGGGGCTTCGCCCAGATGCAGTTCCGCCGCGCGACCGAACAGCTTTCGGCCGACCTGCGCAGCGCGCGGGGCCTCGCCCTCACTTCCGGGCGGGCGGTGGCCGTGGCGCTGAACGGCGATGGCCAGGGCTATGATCCGGGAACGGGCGCGGTGCGCCGCGCGGTCGATGGCGTTCGCTTCTCCGGCAGTGCCCGCGTGGTCTTTTTCGCCGATGGCTCGACCACCGGCGGCATCATCGCCGTCGCCGGCACGAGGGGCAGCCGCCGGGCCGAGGTCATGGTCGATCCGGCGACCGGCGCCGTTGGCCTGCGGGGTCTCTAGATGTCGGGGCGGGACGGGCAGCGCGGTTTCGGCATGGTCGAAGTGCTGGTCGCTCTCGGCGTGCTCGGTCTCGGGCTCGGGCTTCTGTTCGGCGTCGTCGGTGACAGCGCGCTGCGCAGCCGGATCGGCGGCGATCGTCAGGCGGCGCTGCTGGTCGCCCAGGCCCAGATGGCGGCGGCCGGCACGCTTTTCGCGCTCGACGGGCGGG
>NZ_JBAQRT010000186.1:0-5386 GCF_049306435.1 Zavarzinia sp. | reverse complement strand
GAGGGGCGCTGGGCGGGGCCGCTGTCCCTCCTCGCGGAAGGCGCGGCCGGCCTTGGCCTCGACGAGCCGATCCTGATCGCGATCGGCGACAGCCTCGGGGCGGCGCAGGCCCTCGACATGACCGAAGGCCTGGCGGCCTTCGGCTGAAAGCGGGCTCAGGCGCCGGCGATGGCCCGGCGCAGCTCGACGATGGCGATTTCGACCGGCGTGTCGTCGGTCAGCACCCGGGTGACATGGCCCATCTTGCGACCGGCCCGGGCTTCCGCCTTGCCATAGAGATGGAGATGCGCGCCTTCGGCCAGCAGCAGCCGGCCCCAGGCCCGGGCGTCGTCGCCGATCAGGTTCAGCATGACCGAGCGGCCGCGCCGGATCGGGCAGCCCAGCGGCAGGCCGAGGGCGGCGCGGGCCGCCTGCTCGAACTGGCTGGTTTCGGCGCCCTCGATGGTCCAATGGCCGGAATTATGCACCCGGGGCGCCATTTCGTTGACCAGCAGCCGGCCATCGGCGGCGAGGAAGAATTCGATCGCCAGCACGCCGACGTAATCGAGCGCGATCAGGAAATCATGGGCGATGGTCTGGGCCCGCAGCGCGACCTCGGGCGACAGCACCGGGGCGGGGGCGATGGTGACATCGAGGATATGGTGGCTGTGGCGGTTCTCGACCGGATCGAACACGGCGATATCGCCGGCGACGCCCCGGGCCGCCACCACCGAGATTTCGGCGGTGAAGGTGACGAAACCCTCGAGAATGGCCGGCTGGCCCTTCATGGCGGCGAAGGCGGCGTCGACATCGGCCAAGGTGCGGATGATCGCCTGGCCCTTGCCGTCATAGCCGAAGCGCCTTGTCTTCAGCACGGCGGGCAGGCCGAGGGCTTTGACCGCGGCGTCGAGTTCGGCGCGGCTGGCGACGGCGCGGAACGGCGCGGTCTCGGCGCCCTTGTCGTTGGCGAAAGTCTTTTCCGCCACCCGGTCCTGCGCGACGGAAAGCGCCTTGGCCCCCGGCCGCACGGGTTTTCGCGCGGCGAGGAATTCGACGGTGGCCGCCGGCACATTCTCGAATTCATAGGTGATGGCGTCGACCGCATCGGCGAAAGCGGCCAGCGCGGCTTCGTCCTCATAAGCGGCGATGGTGGTCGCGGCGGCGACGAGGCCGGCCGGCGGGTCCGCTTCCGGGCCATAGATATGGCAGCGATAGCCGAGATTGGCGGCGGCGATGGCGATCATGCGGCCGAGCTGGCCGCCGCCCAGGATGCCGAGGGTGCTGCCCGGGGGCAGGGCCGCCGCGGTCAGCGGGGCCGGCTTCGGTCTGGTGCTCACTCCGCCGTCTCCGGCACGCTTTCGGTCTGGCGCCGACGGAATTCGATCAGCCGGGTATCGAGCATCGGGTCCGACAGGGCGAGGATCGACGCGGCCAGAAGCCCGGCGTTGATCGCGCCGGGCTTGCCGATGGCGAGGGTGCCGACCGGCACACCGCCCGGCATCTGCACGATGGAAAGCAGCGAATCCTGGCCCTTCAGACTGTGGCTTTCGACGGGAACGCCCAGCACCGGCAGGCTGGTCAGCGCGGCGGTCATGCCCGGCAGATGGGCGGCGCCGCCCGCGCCCGCGATGATCACCTTGATGCCCCGGGATTTGGCCTCCTTGGCGTAATCGAACATGCGCTCGGGCGTGCGGTGGGCGGAAACCACCTTCACCTCATGCGGCACGCCGAGGTTGGCCAGGGTTTCGGCGGCATGAATCATGGTCGGCCAGTCCGACCGGCTGCCCATGATGATGCCGACGACGGGAGAATCAGAGGTCATGGATGAGAGCCTGTCAGGCGATGATGTCGGGCAGGAGCTGGCTGTTGACCTTCAGGATCAGATCCTTCAGTTGCAGCTTGCGCTTTTTCAGACGCTGCACCTGGATCTGATCGAAAGGCGGTGTCGTGATAAGGGCGTCGATGGCAGCGTCAAGGTCACGATGTTCCTGCATCAATTCCGTCAGCTTACGCTGAAGCTCTTCCTCGTCCACCATTCGCGCCGCGATCCCCACACCGGAAAGAGGGGTTTTATATCATGTCTGGACGCGACCATGAATGTTTCTGACACGCCGGGCGCGACGGAATTCTGGCGCTGGTCGATCGCCTGTTACGATCGCCCCGGGATCGCCGCCTTCTGCCTCGATCTTCAGGACCGGCAGGGGCGGGATGTCAATCTCGCGCTGTTGCTGCTTTTCCTTGCGGATCAAGGCTTCCGGCCGCTGACGGCGGCGGAGATCGGTGCGATCGACCGCGCCGCGACGCCGTTTCGCCAATGGGCCCTTCTCCCCGCGCGGGCACGCCGCCGCGCCCTGAAGGCGGCGGGTGGCCCGAACTATGAAGCGGCCAAGGCGGCCGAACTGGACCTGGAACGCGAATCGCAGCGTCAGATGCTGGCGGCCGTGCCGCCCCTTGGCCGCGATTCCCGGCCGGCGGCGGAGATCGCCGCCCTCAGCCTCGCCGCCTATGGCGTGACGGAGGCGGGGGCGCTGCTGGCGGCCCTCGGCTGACTATTCGTCCCCGGTTTCGCGCCCGCGGGGCCGGCCGCGCGGCCGTGTCGCCTCGCCCCAGCGCCGCACTGGCGCCGAATCGAGATCGAACAGATCGAGGGCGCGGCCGACGCTCTGCCGCGTCGCATCCTCGATCGTCTGCAGTTCGGCGTAATAGGCCGGCACCGGCGGCATGACCACGGCGCCCATTTCGGTGACGGCGGTCATCGAGCGCAGGTGGCCCAGATGCAGCGGCGTCTCCCGCACCATGAGGACGAGACGGCGCCGCTCCTTCAGGATGACGTCGGCGGCCCGGCTGATCAGGCTGGAGGTCACGCCCGTGGCGATTTCCGACAGGGTCCTGATCGAACAGGGCGCGATCACCATGCCAAGGGTGCGGAAACTGCCGGACGCGATGGTGGCGCCGATATCGGCCACGGGATGCACCACATCGGCGAGCGCGTGGACATCGGCGACCTTCAGGTCGGTTTCATAGGCCAGGGTGAGTTCCGCCGCCCTGGTCATCACCAGATGGCTTTCGATGTCGAGGGCGCGCAACTGCTCCAGCAGCCGGATGCCGAGCACGACGCCCGAGGCACCGGAAATGCCGACGATCATCCGGGGTTTCTGGGAAGGGGCCGGAGCCATGGTCTCGCGATGCTTTCGACTGTTTCTCGGGCGGAGGGTGGGCGCGGCGGCGGGATGGGTCAACGGTTTTGGAACATGGTGCGGTGCAATATCGAATCGATGCGCTGCATTCATCATTGAAGGCTGACGATGCCGTTCCCACGTGTTTAGATGTCAGTCCCGTGAATGGAAGGGAGGATCTGCGAATGAGCCTTGAAGCACGCGCAAGCAGCCTGTCCCAGCGTCATGCGTCGGTCGACCGGGAATTGGAGGCCGAATCCCATCGGCCGATGCCGGATCCGGCGGTCATCACCAAGCTCAAGCGCGAAAAACTGCGCATCAAGGACGAGCTTACTCGTCTGCCCAGCCACTGATCCCATAAGCTGAATTCGCCCCGCTCGGGGCCGGGGGCCACGTCGGCATGATCGGCGTGGCCCTTGTTTTTGGCGCCTGTGATCGCCGTCATCGCCTTTACCCGGCGATCGTGATCGAATGACCCTCTATCCGTCGATCTCGCGCCTGGACCCGGCATGATGCGCCTTTTCACCCCCGGACGATTGCGCCGCCTGGCCCTGGCCGGGCTGGCGGCCCTCGCCGTGCTGGCGGGGCTTGCCCTTGTGCTCGACCGGGCCTATCCGCTGCCGCTCGATCTCGTCGCCAGCCGCTCGACCATCGTGCTTGACGCCAGCGGCCAGCCTTTGCGCGCCTTTCAGGCCGATGACGGGCGCTGGCGCTTCACGGCGCAGCCGGCCGACGTCGATCCCCGCTTCATTGCCATGCTCACCGCCTATGAAGACCGGCGCTTCCGGGATCACTGGGGCGTCGATCCCGTCGCTGTGCTGCGGGCGGCGGGGCAGGCGGTGGTGGCGGGCAGTATCGTCTCCGGCGCCTCGACCCTCAGCATGCAGACCGCGCGCCTGATCCAGCCTCGGCCGCGCACCTTCGGCGCCAAGCTGATCGAAATGGCGCGGGCGCTGCAACTCGAGGCGCATCTGTCCAAGGATGAAATCCTCGGCCTCTATCTCACCCTCGCGCCCTATGGCGGCAATCTCGAAGGGGTGCGCGCGGCTTCGCTGTTCTATTTCGGCAAGGAGCCGGACCATCTGACCGACGGCGAGGCGGCGCTTCTGGTCGCCCTGCCGCAATCGCCCGAGCGGCGCCGCCCCGATCGCCACGAGGATGTCGCCCGGCGGATGCGCGACGAGGTGCTGACCCGGGTCGCCGAAGCCGGCGTCATCACCGAAGCCGCCGCCCGCGAGGCGATGGAGGAAGCGGTGCCGGTCGCCCGTCTGCCCGCGCCCTTCTTCGCCCCCCATCTGGCGGAGCGGCTGCATAGGGCCGATCCCGCCGCTTCGGTGATCGCCAGCATGATCGACCGCGACCTGCAACAGAAGCTGGAAGACCTCGCCGCCCGCAACATCGGCCAGTTCGAGGCGACGGCCAATATCGCCATCCTCGTCGTCGCCAACGAGGGCCGGCGGGTGGTCGCCAGCGTCGGCTCCGCCGGCTATTTCGACCGCCGCCGCGCGGGGCCGATCGACATGACCATGGCGGTCCGCTCCCCCGGTTCGGCCCTGAAACCCTTCATCTACGGCATGGGCTTCGAGGATCTGGTCTGCCATCCCGAAACCATCGTGGTCGACCGGCCGACCCATTTCGGCGGCTATGCCCCGAAGAATTTCGACCGGCTCTATCGGGGCGAGGTCAAGCTGGCGGAAGCGCTTCAGCTGTCGCTGAATATTCCCGCCGTCGCCGTCCTCGATCTGGTCGGGCCGCGCCGCTTCTCGGCCCGGCTGGCGGCCTCGGGCGTGCGCCTTCGCCTGCCCGATCCGGGCGCGGAGCCCAGCCTGCCCATCGCCCTTGGCGGTGTCGGCGTCACCTTGCGCGATCTCGTCACGCTTTACGCCGCCCTGGCCGATGGCGGGCGGGCGCTGCCGCTGCGCGACCGCATCCACGACGAGGCGGGCGTGCCCGCCACCCTGCTGTCGGCTTCCGCCGCGTGGCAGGTCACCGCGATTCTGCGCGACACGCCGCCGCCGCCCCATCTCCTGCCCGGGGAATCGACTTCGGACGGGCGCCAGATCGCCTACAAGACCGGCACGTCCTATGGTTTTCGCGATGCCTGGGCGATCGGCTACGACAGGGATTATACCGTCGGGGTCTGGGTCGGCCGGCCGGACGGTTCCTTCTCGCCCGGGCGCATGGGCCGCGAGGCCGCCGCGCCCCTCGTCTTCGCCGCCTTTTCCATGCTG
>NZ_JBAQRT010000185.1:0-12440 GCF_049306435.1 Zavarzinia sp. | reverse complement strand
GCTTGGCGCCCGGCGGTTCCACCGCGACGACAGCGCCGGTCGCGGCGTCGTGCAGCGCGCCGGCCGCGTCCTTGTAGACGAGGCTGCCATCCGCGCCGACGATCAGCCGGTTGTCGGACAGAGCCTGGAGAATTTCGATCGCCGTCGGTTGCCCGCTGACGGCCAGCGCCTCGATACCCTTCTGGATATCGTCATAGGAACCGGCGAAGAGTTTCAGGGCTTCCTGAACGTCCTGCGCCCGGGCTTGCCCGATGGCGCCGGCACCGGCCAGGGTCAGGATCGCCATCGCGATCAGGCAGAAGCGCCGTAACCGCGAGAGTGTCGAAATTACCATGGACCGACCGCCTCTCGACAACAATCAACACTCGTGAGTCCCGACCTGAAAAAAGTCCCCGGGCGGACGATGCCGCCCGGGGTTGCCAAGTCGAGGGAGGAGACCAGAAGCAGACGAACTCAGGCCGCGCTGGCGATTACTTGCCCGAGCCGCCGCACTTGCCGGTGGCGACGTTGAAGTTGCCGCACTTCAGCGGCGCGCGCCAATCGGAGATCAGGTCCTTGGAACCTTCGAGGTAATCCGACCATTCGTCGCCGACGATCAGGCCCTTGGTCTGCGACACGATGTCGAACTGACCGTCGGCCTTGATCTCGCCGATGAGGACCGGCTTGGTGATGTGGTGGTTCGGCATCATCGCCGAGAAGCCGCCCGACAGATTGGGCACGGTGACGCCGATCAGCGCGTCGATGACCGCGTCCGGATCGGTGGTGCCGGCCTTTTCGACCGCCTTGACCCACATGTTGAAACCGATGACATGGGCTTCCATCGGATCGTTGGTCACGCGCTTCGGGTTGTGGGTATAGGCCTGCCATTTCTTGATGAAATCGGCGTTCTCGGGAACGTCGACCGACATGAAGTAGTTCCAGGCGGCGAGGTGACCGACCAGGTTCGAGGTGTCGAGACCCGCGAGTTCCTCTTCGCCGACCGAGAAGGCGACGACCGGAATGTCGGTCGCCTTGATGCCCTGGTTGGCGAGTTCCTTGTAGAACGGCACGTTGGCATCGCCGTTGATGGTCGAGACGACGGCGGTCTTCTTGCCGGCCGAGCCGAATTTCTTGATATCGGCGACGATCGTCTGCCAGTCGGAATGACCGAACGGCGTGTAGTTGATCATGATGTCTTCGGCGGCGACGCCCTTGGCCTTCAGATAGGCCTCGAGGATCTTGTTGGTCGTGCGCGGATAGACATAGTCGGTCCCGGCGAGAACCCAGCGCTTCACGCCTTCCTCGGCGGCGAGATAGTCGACCGCGGGGATCGCCTGCTGGTTCGGGGCGGCGCCGGTGTAGAAGATGTTGCGCGAGGATTCTTCACCCTCGTATTGCACCGGGTAGAACAGGATGCTGTTCAATTCCTCGAACACCGGCAGCACGGATTTGCGCGACACCGAGGTCCAGCAGCCGAACACGGCCGAGACCTTGTTGACGGAAATCAGCTCGCGGGCCTTTTCGGCGAACAGCGGCCAGTTGGAGGCCGGATCGACGACGACCGCCTCGAGCTTCTTGCCGAGAACGCCACCCTTCTTGTTCTGCTCGTCGATGAGCATCAGCATGACGTCCTTCAGCGTGGTCTCGCTGATCGCCATGGTGCCGGAAAGCGAGTGCAGAACGCCGATCTTGATGGTCTCTTCAGCCCGGGCGCCAACGGTGGCGCCGACCATCGCGGTTGCGCCGAGGACCGCCCCGGCCAGCCATTTCGTGAACCTTGTCGACATTCGTTAAACCCCCAACCCCTGCAGGATCCGAATCCGGCCGCCGGTCGCGGCCAAGACGCCTCGCGTCGGATCTGGCTACCGGCACGGGGCAGGGGGGATGAGGCAAGACATGTGCCAAGCGATCCCGCTGCATGGGAGTCATGCCGCCAGCGGGGATTCAGGGGGTTTGTCGCGCCGGCCGCCTGGCGGGGCCGCGTTCAGAATTGGTCAAAATAAAGGCAGCAATACGCAAATTGGCGCAGTGTGAGCCTAATTTATGACCATTGGATACCGCCGCCTTTTCGAGCGGCGGTATCCCTTCGCCTGTATACAAAAATGTCAGGCAACCGTCAAATCGACCTGGATATTGCCCCGCGTGGCGTTGGAATAGGGGCAAACCACATGGGCCTTGGCCACCAGATCCTCGAGCACGGCTTTGTCGACGCCCGGCGCGGCGATGGTCAGCGCGACCTGTATACCAAAACCCGTCGGGATCGGGCCGATGCCGACGGCACCGGATACCGTCGTCGTCTCCGGCAGGGCAATCTTGGCGGTGCGGGCGACGAATTTCAGCGCGCCGAGGAAGCAGGCGGAATAACCGGCGGCGAACATCTGTTCGGGATTGGTGCCCGGACCATCGTTGCCACCCAGGGCCTTGGGGGTGGAGAGGGTGACCGAAAGCCGGCCGTCGTCGCTGGCGGCGACACCTTCGCGGCCGCCGGTGGCGGTGGCATGGGCGGTATAGAGGATCTTGTCGGGCATGAGAGGCACTCCGTTGTCGATGGCGGATTATATATCGCACAATTAAATTGAACACAATATATAAATACCGCGTCACCCACTCTGCTGTTGCAGAGCGCCCGGCATCGCGCTCGAATTGCCATCGACAGCGGAATCTTGATGTGATTCAATGTGCTTAGGTGATGGTTGCCGTCGCCTTGCCCTTATCCTAATGCCGTGTCACCGGCTGGGATAAGAACGGCAGTGAGAGCGTACATGCTCCCATTTGCCGCATCGAAAGCGGAAGTAGTCCGTAACCGCCACCGCTTTCGGCCAAGCACAAGCAATACGCATGTCGTATTCCTCCTTGGAGTGCTGGGGTAAAGCCCAGTGCTCCGGGGAGCCCCATTGCGCCCCGCGGCTAGAGAGCGCTTGGAGCAACAGGAGGAATGACGGCAACCATCGGAGATTATCGTCTTAGATTCGAAGGCGGCACGCAATATATTGTGTTCGCGCGCTAAGTTATTGGAATATATAGATTTTGCCCGACCGGGATGAACTCGGCGCCGCAATAACCTTCGCGTTTCAGGTACAAAACGAGAATCGGATCGTGGACGCGGCGAAAACTCACGCCGACTCAACTAAGGTCGCTTTGCCTTATTGGACGAATAAAGATGCTCGTCGCTCCGGCGAAGGCCGGAGCCTTTGAACGAGGGGATACCTTGCCGGCGAAAGATTCCGGCCTGCGCCGGAATGACGAGAAAACGGGGGCCCTTAAGAACCGCCGGCCAGTTGCGCGCGGAAGGCGGCGACGGCGGCGCGCAGGGCCGTCACCTCGGCGCCCGACACGCCAAGGCCGCAGACCATGGCTTCATAGTGACGCTGGGTTTCCGCCTCCAGCTTGCGGCCAGCCTCGGTCAGGCGGATGCGGACCTGGCGCTCGTCGGCGGGGTCGCGGCGACGCTCGACGAGGCCTTGGGCTTCAAGCCGCTTGAGGAGCGGCGTCAGCGTGCCGGAATCAAGGAACAGCCGCTCGCCCAACGCACCCACGGTCAGGTCATCCGCCTCCCACAGAACGAGCAGCGCGAGATATTGCGGATAGGTAAGGCCGAGCGCGGTCAGCATCGGCCGGTAAGCCTTGGTCATCAGATGCGACGCGGAATAGAGCGCGAAGCACAGTTGGTCGTCGAGGCGGAGGGAGAGTTTCGGCTGGTCGGTCATGGCGGTATTCCTTTGCCTGACCATTATATAGGGCGCAATGGGCTTGCGCGCGAGGGGTTGCGCGCAAGCCCTTGCCCGTCCTACCAGTGCAGGCCCTTGGTCAGGGCCGCCAGCGCCACCGCCTCGGTCGAGGGGGCGCCGTCGTCGGCCACTTTTTCGCCCCTTGCCGCGGCGCTGTCGGGGAACAGGCGATAGGTGGTGTTGAACAGGATGTTGGTGACATCCGGCGCCGCCGCCCACAGCAATTCGCCCATGGTGCCGAGACGGGTGGCGATCCGCTTCGGCTTGTCGACGATGCCCTTGACGATCAGGTTGGCGGCATCGTCCGGCGAGAGGGTCGGGATATTGTCGTACATCTTGGTCGGCGCGATCATCGGGGTGCGCACCAGCGGCATGTAGATATTGGTGAAGCTGACGTTGCGGTGATGGAACTCGGGCGCGGCGCAGCGGGTGAAGGCGCCGAGCGCGGCCTTGGACGCGACATAGGCCGAGAAACGCGGCTGGTTCACCTGCACGCCGATCGACAGGATATTCACGATGTGGCCGGTCTTGCGCGACGACATCACCGGCAGGAAGCCCATCATCAGGCGCAGGGCACCGAAGTAATTCACCGCCATCGTCCGCTCGTAATCATGGAAGCGGTCGTAGGACAGGTTGACCGAGCGGCGGATCGAGCGGCCGGCATTGTTCACCAGCACGTCGACATGGCCATGGTCCTTGAGCACGGCAGCGATGAAACGATCGCAGCTGTCCATCTCGGCGACATCGACCGAATAGGCGTGGACATTGCCGCCCGCCGCGCGCAATTCGGCCTGGACCGCGTCCAGCTCCTCCTGCTTCCTTGCGCAGATGACGGTGATGGCCCCGGCAGCCGCCACTTTCTTCGCCGTCTCGAGACCGATGCCCGAGGTCGCACCGGTGATGACGACGACCTTGCCGGCGACGGAGCTGGCCAGCGAGCGGTCGCGGTGCAGTTCGGGATTGAGGTGACGTTCCCAGTAATCCCAGACGAAGCCGGCGTAATCCTGAATCGGCGGGCATTCGATGCCGCTGCCTTTCAGCGCCTTGGCCGTATCGCGATTGTCGAATTTGGTCGGGTAGTTGAAGAACTTCAGGGCCTGGCGCGGAATGCCATAGCCGCCCAGCACCGTGTCGATGATCGAGCGGATGGGCGGCAGGCCGGCCAGCATGGCGCGGATGCCGGCGGGCACGAAGCCGAACACCCGGCTGTCCACCCGCATGGAGAATTGCGGCGCCCCCGCCGCCTTGGCGAAGACATTGACCACCTCGCCCACCCTATTGTGCTTCGGGTTGGTCAGGTGGAAGGCGCGGCCGTCGAGCCCGGATTTATGGGCGATATGGTCCATCGCCTTCGTCACGTAGTCGACCGGCACGATGTTGAGAAGGCCGCCCTCGATGCCCAGCAGGGAAATCCACTGCGGAATGGCCCGGCGCAATTGCAGGATCAGGTTGAAGAAGAAATAGGGGCCGTCGATCTTGTCGATCTCGCCGGTCTCGGAATGGCCGACGACGATGCCCGGGCGATAGATGCGCCAGGGGATGGAGCATTCCTCGCGCACGATCTTCTCGCTGTCGTGCTTGGTGCGGTAATAGGGGTGATCGTCCGCCGCCCATTCCTCGAACATGTCTTCGCGCCAATAGCCTTCGTAAAGGCCGGCGGCGGCGATGGACGAAGTGTGGTGGAACGATTTGGCGCCGACCGCCTCGGCGAAGGTGACCGCGTTCCGCGTGCCTTCGACGTTGGATTTGACCTGCGCCTCCTGATCCTCGTTGGTCAGGTCGTAGATCGCGGCGAGATGGAAGACATGGCCGATCTGGCCCTTCAGCTTCTCGATCTCGGCGGCCGAAACGCCGAGCCGCTTCTTGCCGAGGTCGCCGGTGACGCCGACGATGCGCGCGGCATCGCGGGACCAGCGTTCGTCCTTCAGGGCTTCCAGTTTCTTCTTCGACCCCGAACGCACCAGGACATAGATGGTGCCGTCACGCTTCAGCAGGGCGTCGATCAGATTGCGGCCCAGGAACCCGGTGCCGCCGGTGACGAAATAGCTCATGCCTCTCCCCCGGTATCTCCCTGTGCCGGGTGTGTGTCCACCCGTGCAGCACGAAGATTAGACACCGGCAGGAGCGAAAGGGGAGAGGAAATCGCTTTCCGCGAACGGCAAGCGATACCGTTATTTGTACTGGCTTTCGTCCCGCGTCAGGTAATAGGCGGCGAGGATGGGCAGGAAGGTCACCAGGATGACGAAGACCGCCACCACATTGGTCACGGGGCGCTGACGCGGCCGCACCAGTTCGGACAGCATCCAGATCGGCAGGGTCGATTGCTGGCCGGCGGTGAAGGTGGTCACGATCACTTCATCGAACGACAGGGCGAAGGCCAGCATCCCGCCCGCCAGCAGCGCCGTGGCGATATTGGGCAGGATCACGTAACGGAAGGTCTGGAAGCCGTCTGCGCCGAGGTCCATCGAGGCTTCGACGAGACTGCCCGACAGGCGCCGGAAGCGCGCCACCGCGTTGTTGTAGACGACGACGATGCAGAAGGTGGCATGGCCGAGGATGATGGTGAGGAGACCATAGTCGATCTCCATCAGGTTGAAGGCGGCGCGGAGCGCGATGCCGGTGACGATGCCCGGCAGCGCGATCGGCAGGATGACGAGGAGCGAGACCGCCTCCCGCCCGAAGAACTGCCGCCGGGCGAGCGCCGCCGCGATCAGCGTGCCGAGCACGAGCGCGACCGTCGTCGCCAGCGCCGCGACCTTCAGCGACAGGGTGATGGCATCCCAGATGTCCTGCCGGGCGAAGGCGACGCCGAACCATTTCAGCGTCAGCCCCGGCGGCGGGAACTGATAGGATTTTTCCTCGGTCGTGAAGGCATAGAGGAAGACGAAGAGCAGCGGCACATGGAGGAACAGCAAGCCGCCCAGCGCCGCCAGTTTCAGGGGACGGGATGCCCGGTCAGAGCGCATCGAAAGCCCCCGTCCGCTTCGCGCCCCAGAGATAGAGGCCCATGATCGCGACCGGCACCACGGTGAAGGCGGCGGCGAGCGGGACATTGCCCGCCGTGCCCTGCTGGATCAGCACCGCCTGGCCGATGAACAGGTTCGAGCCGCCGACGATCTGCGGAATGATGTAATCGCCGAGGCTTAGCGAGAAGGTGAAGATCGAGCCCGCGATCATGCCCGGGAGGGCCAGCGGCAGGATGACATGGCGGAAGGTCTGGCGCGGATGCGCCCCCAGATCCTCCGATGCCTCCACGAGATTGCCCGGCACCCGCTCGAGCGAGGCTTGCAGGGGCAGGATCATATAGGGCAGCCAGACATAGGTGAAGACGAGGAAGGTGCCGATATAGGAAGTCGACAGGCTGGGCCCGCCGATGACCGGCAAGGCCAGCACGCCGTCGAGGACGACGGTGACGCCCAGCGTGTCGGCGACCCAGGAGACGATGCCTTCCTTGGCCAGGATCAGCTTCCAGGCATAGACCTTCACGAGATAGGACGACCACAGCGGCATCATGACCGCGAGATAGAACACCGCCTTCATCCGCCCCTTCGCGTAACGCGCCGCGTAATAGGCGATGGGAAAGGCGATGACGGCCGATGCGACGGTCACCGCCGCCGCCATCAGCACCGTGCGGATCACGATGTCGAGATTGGCGAGCTGGAGGAGCTGGCCGTAACTCGACAGGGTCAGCGTGTGGTCGATGGTCCCCGAGAATTCGTCGATCGAGAAGAAGCTGTTGGTCAGCAGCGCGAACAGACTGCCGAGATAGATGATGCCGAGCCAGAGCAGCGGCGGCACTAGGAGGAGCGCGAGATAGGCCCCCGGCCGCCGCAGCAGGAAGTCCGACAGGCCGCGCAGCAGGCCGCCGCGCGGGGCCGGCAGGGCGGCGGCGGTCATGCCGCCTCCATCGCCCAGAGGGCGGAAAGCGGAATGCCGAGGGTTACCGTCTGGCCGGGGCCGAATCCGCCCCCCTCGCTCGCCGGGATCGAGACGGCGAGGCGAAGGTCCGCGCCTTCCACGGTGACCAGCAGGCGGCGGGCGGCACCGTGATATTGCGCGTCCTCGATCATGGCGGTCAGCGCGGCATGACCCTCGGGCGCCGGCCCCGTCAGCAGCACGATCGCTTCCGGCCGCAGGGAACAGGGCGCGTCCGGCCCGCCGATGCCTCTCGCCACGGCGGCGGGCAGGACGTTGGAGCCGCCGACGAAACGGGCGACGAAATCGGTACGCGGCCGCTCGTAAATTTCTTCCGGCGGGCCAACCTGGACGATCCGGCCCTCGTTGAACACCGCCACCCGGTCGGACATGGACAGGGCCTCGCCCTGGTCGTGGGTGACGAAGACGAAGGCGGTGCCGAGCTTCCTCTGCAGCGCCTTCAATTCGACCTGCATTTCCTCGCGCAGCTTGAGGTCGAGGGCGCCCAGCGGCTCGTCGAGCAGCAGCACCCGGGGCTGGTTGACGAGGGCGCGGGCCAGCGCCACGCGCTGCCGCTGCCCGCCCGAGAGCTGGACGGGCCTGCGCTCGCCATGCTGGCCCAGTTTCACCAGCGCGAGGGCCTCGGCCGCCCGGGCGTGGCGCTCGCGCTTGCCGACGCCGCGCACCATCAAGCCATAGGCGACATTGTCGAGCACATTCATATGCGGGAACAGGGCGTAGTCCTGGAACACCGTGTTCACCGCCCTCGCATAGGGCGGCACCCCGGCCGAGGGCACGCCGAAAATCTCGATCTCGCCGGCCGAAGGCTGGTCGAAACCGGCGATCAGCCGCAGGCAGGTGGTCTTGCCCGAGCCGGACGGCCCCAGCATCGAGAAGAATTCACCGGGCGCGATCTCGAGGTCGACACCGTCGACGGCCTTCACGGGGCCGAAGTGGCGGGTGACGGCGCGAAAGCGGACGGCGGGCGCGGCAGATGTCATTCAGGACACACGGAATTGCTGGAAGGGGAACCGGACGACATCGCCCCGGCTTTCGCCGGGGCGACGCGGTTTCAGCGGGCGATCAGCGACCGCCGAGCACGGCGATGTAATCCGTGACCCAGCGATAGTAGGGCACGCAGGCGTCCTGGCTCTTGCACTTGGAAACCGGGGTGCGCCAGAAGTGGATCTTCTCGAAGTCGTTCAGGCCGTTGGTGGCGCAGCCCTCGTCGGTCAGCAGCTCGTTGCCCTTGCAGGCGGCGAGCACGACCGGCACCGAGCCGAACCAGGCGGCGAGATCGCCCTGCAGCTTGGGCTGCAGCGAATATTCCATCCACATGTAGGCGCAGTTCGGATGCTCGGCATCGACATGCATCATGGTGGTGTCGGCCCAGCCGGTGGCGCCTTCTTCCGGGATGGTCGAGGCGACGGGCTTGCTCTGGCTCTTCAGCAGGTTGACCTGGAACGGCCAGGACGAGGTGGCGACCACGCCTTCGTTGTTGAAGTCGTCGACCTGCACCATGGCGTCATGCCAGTAGCGCGAGACGAGACCATGCTGGACCCGCAGCAGGTCGAGGGCGGCCTTGTACTGGTCCTCGGTCAGCTCGTAGGGGTCCTTGATGCCCAGTTCAGGCTTGTGCTTCATCAGGTAGAGCGCGGCATCGGCGATATAGATCGGGCCGTCGAAAGCCTGCACCCGGCCCTTGTTGGGCTTGCCGTCCGGCAGGTCCATGGCCTCGAACACCACGCTCCAGGACTTGGGCGCTTCCTTGAAGACCGTGGTGTTGTACATCAGGACGTTGGAGCCCCACTGGTAGGGCACGCCGTAATGCTTGCCGTCCACCGTGTGCCAGGGCGCGTCGGCGAGGCGCGGGTCGACGGCCTTCCAGCTCGGGATCAGCGCCGTGTTGATTTCCTGCACCTTCTTGCCGGAAATCATGCGTAAGGAAGCATCGCCCGACGCCGTGACCAGATCGAAACCGCCCTCGTTCATCAGGGCGACCATCTCGTCCGAGGTGCCGGCGGTCTTCACCCGCACCTTGCAGCCGGTCTCCTTCTCGAAGCCCGTGACCCAGTCGTAACCCTTGTCGGTCTCGCCCCGTTCGATATAGCCGGGCCAGGCGACGATATCGACGAAACCCTCGCCCTTGCCGATCTTGGTCGGCGTCGCGGCCAAGGCCGCCCCCGCCAGGCTCCCCAGCACCGCCACCGTACAGGCGGCAACCATCAGCTTCTTCATGGCCTCACCCCCGACGCTTCGCGTCTGTCTTTCCCACCGGGAAAGAACGCATCCCGGCACGGCTGTCAGTATGAGCCGAGGTCAGGGGCCGCCGCCAATTCAAAAATGCCGAAACAGCGGTTGAAGCAGACCGAAACTTTTCCGGGGCCGGGACTTGCAGCCATGGCATTTGCCGTCCGGGCCGCCCCGGCGTAAAACCCGCCCTGTTTTCGGAGACGTGATCCTTGGCCCTGCCCCTGCCCGCCCTGCCGCCCCGCACCGGCCCCGCCGAACAGGCGGTGCTGAATGCCGCCTATGGCCGGCTGGCGGCATCGGCCCATCTGCTGCCGATCAAGGTGACGCGCTTCTATGCCGACAAGCTGGCGGCGGAACTGGCCGCCCTCGGCCATACCGAGGGGCCGCTGCACAGGGTGGTCTATCCCGACGCGGCGCGGCTTTCCACCCGGGCGCCCGGCGAGGTGGCGGATTTCGTCGACGACCGCAGCAACATGAAGACAGCGTCGAAGGCAATCATCCAGAAATACGCCGACCGGGTGCTGTTCCTGGCGACGCCGGTCTGCGCCGCCCATTGCCAATATTGCTTCCGTCAGGACGTGCTGACCGAAATGCATGGCGAGGACCCGGCGGATCTCGCCCTCTCCCTCGCCGCGCTGGTCGATCATGTGACGGCCGATCCCCGCATCCGCGAGGTGATCCTGTCGGGTGGCGATCCGCTGACCCTGTCGCGGAGGGCGCTGGCCCTGGTGCTCGATACGCTGGGCGCGCTGCCCCAGCTGCAATCGATCCGGGTCCATACCCGCTGCGCCGTCTTCGCCCCCGGCTTCTTCGACAAGGGCGACAAGATCACCCTCCTGGCGCGGCCGCGCGTCCGCCTCGTCCACCACATCGTCCATCCTTACGAGATCTGCGGCGAGGTCACCGATCTTCTCGCCCGGCTCCAGGCGGCGGGGGTGCGGCAGTACAACCAGTTCCCCATCCTGCGCGGCGTCAACGACGATGCCGGGCTGCTGGCCCTTCTCCTCCGTCTCCTCGACGAGGCGGGGGTGCGCAACCTGTCGATCTTCGCGCCCGATCCGATCAATCATTCGGCGGCCTTCCGCCTGACCCTCGACCGGCTGTTCGCGATCCACGACCGCCTGTCGGCGGATACCCCCAGCTGGATCAACGCGACGGCGCTGACCTTCGACAGCCCGCAAGGCAAGTTCCGCCGCGAACATCTGGTCGCCCGCGACCGGGCCGCCGGCACCGCCCTGTTCCGCCACCGCGGCCGCGACATCACCTATCACGACCTGCCGGCCGCCCTCGATGTGCCCGGCGATCCCGCGACAATGCTGTGGCGGGGCGAGACCGGGCTCTGAGCTTCAGGCCAGCAATTCGCCGAGCAGGGTGTTCAGCACCGCGCGGCCCCGCGCCGTCGCGGTCAGGGTGCCGTTCCCGAGGGTGAGGAAGCCGCCCGTCACCAGGCGGTCCAGCCGCCTCGGCTCGATCAGGGCCGGCAGGGCGGCGCCGCCGATCCGCTCCAGCCGGGCGACGGGCACGCCTTCGGACAGGCGAAGCCCCATCATCACCGCCTCGTCCAGCCGGGTCGCGGCATCCAGCGCCTGCGCGGTTTCCGTGCCGTCGCCCGCCTTGCCGACATGGTCGAGCCAGGTTTCCGGCTTGCGGAAGGCGGCGGTCGCGATCGCCGTGCCGTCTTCAGCCGACAGGCGGCCATGGGCACCGGGGCCGATGCCGGCATAATCGCCATAGCGCCAATAGGTCAGATTGTGCCGGCTCTCGTTGCCCGGGCGGGCGTGGTTCGAGACCTCGTAAGCCGGCAATCCCGCCGCCGTCAGGGCGTCTTGCGTCGCCTCGTAAAGCGCGGCCTGAATATCTTCTTCGGGCAGCGACCAGTCGCCCCGGCGCACTGCGGCGTGGAAGGCCGTGCCTTCCTCGATCGTCAGCTGATAGACCGAGAGGTGATCCGGCCCGAAGGCCAGTGCCCGTCCCAGTTCCGCAAGCCAGGCTTCGACCGTCTGGCCCGGCCGCGCATAAATCAAGTCGAAGGAGACGCGGGGAAAGGTCTTCCGCGCCACCGCGACCGCCGCCAGGGCTTCCGCCGCCGAATGCTGCCGGCCGAGGAAGCGAAGGTCGCCTTCCTGCAGCGACTGCACGCCGAGGCTGGCGCGATTGACTCCGGCCAGGGCGAAATCGCGAAGTTTACCCGCCTCGACCGAGGTCGGATTGGCTTCCAGCGTGATTTCGATATCGGGGGCGAAGGCCCAGGCCTTCGCCGCCGCGCCGATCACCGCTTCAACCGTCGCCGGCGCCATCAGCGAGGGCGTGCCGCCGCCGAAGAAGATCGAGGTCAGGATCTTGCCCGGCGCCTGCGCCGCGACCCGGCCGACCTCGGCGACCAGCGCCCTTGCCCAGATCTCGTGCTCGACGCTGTCGCGCACATGACTGTTGAAGTCGCAATAGGGGCATTTCGACTTGCAGAACGGCCAATGGACATAGAGCGCGAGGGCGCCGGGATCGCCGGCCCCCACCTCACCCCGGCCCTCTCCCCCCTGAAGGGCGGCGCGGGGGGACATGGCACCC
>NZ_JBAQRT010000184.1:0-7171 GCF_049306435.1 Zavarzinia sp. | reverse complement strand
GGGCGGGCAGGGCCGGGCGGTGATCGGCCGCCTGCAGGACGCGGGCGCCATGGTGGCGGGCCATGCCGGCACCGGCATCCGCGAAGGCGCGACCGGGATTACCTGCCGGGCGCCGTCCTGATCGCCGCGGCGGCTCAGACCATCTCGGCCAGGATCTCGTCGGTCGTCGCCTGGCGGCAGTAGCCCTTGTTGAGGCGGAGCGCCCAATTGTGGCGCTCCTCGCTCTTGGTGGCGCAGGCGTCGGTCACGCAGATCATCTCGAAGCCACGGTCGGCGCCGTCGCGCACGGCAAGGTCGACGCATTGGTCGGTCAGGAAGCCGACCGCGATCACGGCATCGACGCCGAGGTTGCGCAGCAGATATTCGAAGATGGTCGAATTGAACAGGCTGGACGAGGTCTTGGGCAGCACGATCTCGTCGCCGACCGGCAGGACCGCGTCCAGCACCTTCGAGTCCCAGCCGCCCTTCGGATAATTGAAGTCGCTGACCTTGTAGTCGAGGCTGCGGTCCCGCCCGTCGAGGGTCAGGCTCTCGATCACCGTGTAGATCACCTCGATGCCGGTCGCCCGTGCCTTCCCGATCAGACGGGCGATGTTGGGCAGGGCGACCTGGTGCAGCCGGTGCTGGAAATAGGGCTTCTCTTCCGGGGTGCCGTCGTCGAGCAGGCCGTTCTGGGCGTCGATCACGATGATCGCCGTGCGCTCGGGCACGATCGGCAGGTCGCGGGTGCGATAGGGTTTCTGGACGGCCATGGCAAGCAACCTCACTCAGTAGACACGGGCATATCTGGCGGCGAGCGCGGCGAGGTCGAGCCCATCGACCGCGGCGATCTCACCCCGCTTGTGCATCAGGTAGGCGATGCGCATTTCCGAATTCTCGATCAGCACCTCGCCCGCCGCCTCCAGCGCCTCCAGTGCCTCCGAGAGGCTGGAGGGCAGGGGGCGGATGCCTCGCAGCGCCCATTCCTCCGCCGACAGGGCGCCCGGCCCGTCGAGGGTCGCGGGCGGCGCGGGTTCGTCCGCTTCCAGCCCGGCGATCCCGGCCCGGATCAGGGCGCCAAGGACGAGATAGGGACTGGCTGCGCCATCGGCCGCGCGATACTCGAAATTGAAGCCGCGCGAGACATCCTCGCCCGGCACGTCCGAGACCGGGCAGATGCGGACGAAGGCTTCGCGGTCGCGCCAGCCGAGGTTGGTGAGATTGGTGCTCCAGGAATTGGGCTTCAGGCGCTCGTAGGACAGCACGCTCGGCGCCGTCAGACCGCAGAGCGCGGGACCAAGGTCGAGGATGCCGGCGATGAAGCGGCTGGCGATATCGGAAATGCCATCCGGGGCGTCCCCGTCGTGGGACAGGGGCTTGCCCGCTTCGTCTTCCAGGCTGAAATGGACATGGACGCCATTGCCGACGATACCGGGCGTCACCACCGGCGAGAAACTGACCCAGCTGCCCTGGCGGAAGGCGAGGGCTTGCGTGACCTGGCGCAGCATCACCGCCCGGTCCGCCGCCTGAAGGGCGAGGGCGGGGCGCATGGTCGCCTCGATCTGGCAGGGGCCATATTCGGGCAGCACGGTCTCGGGCTCCAGCCCGGCGGCCTTCATGGCGGCGATCAGGGCATGGGGGAAATCACCGGCCCTGCGGATCGCGTCGAGCCCGTAGGAACCGCCCGGCCGCTCCGCCACCCCGCCGTGGAAGAATTCATGCTCGAAGGCGACGCGAAGGCGAAGGCCGAATTCCGCGCTCAGCCGCTCGACCGCCTGCTTCAGGTAACTCCGGGTGCAGCAGGACCAGGGCGCCCGGGCCATGTCGAGGATGTCGCCGATGAAGAAATGCTCGGGCACGCCGCCGTCCTCGAAATCGACCTTCAGCTCGGCGGCGGGGTCGGGCAGCAGGATCAGGTCGCCGCGCGGGCCGAAGGGCGTTGCCGGAATGGCGCCGAAGCAGTTGATCATGACATTGGTCGGGGTCCAGCCCACGCCCTTGGCCAGGCGATCCGCCAGATCCTCGGCCGGGAAGCCCTTGCCCCGGACCTGGCCGGCGAAGTCGCTGCAGACCGCCATGATGAAGGGATGACGCTTCACGGGAATCCCCTTGTTCCGACCGGGAAAGAACTTTGCCCCAAGGGAGACGGCGGAAGCAAGGCGCAGCCGGTGCCGCGGCGCTCAGCCGCCGGGGTCGAGCCGGATATGGGCGGTGATGACCAGCCGCACGTCGTTCGAAACGAAATCCTGATCGGCGGTCATGCCGAAATCGGCGCGCTCCACGGTGCCGGAGGCGACGAAATCGGCGACCTCGGCCTTGGTCACGGGGTCGGTGTTGCGCCCGGTCAGCTCGGCCTGAAGAATTTCGCGCCTTGTGATGTCGCGGATGGTCAGGTCGCCGGTGATCTCGACCCGGTCGTTGCCGAGGTCCTTCACCGAAACGGCCTTGAAGCGCAGCTGGGGAAAGCGCGCGGGGTCGAAATAATCCGCCGAGCGCAGCATGTCGGCGGCGAGGTCGGAGGGGACGGCGACGGAGGTCGTGTCCACCCGCACCTCGACCCGGCTGCGGCTCGGATCATCGAGATTGAGGAGGAGATTGCCCTCGAAACGGCCGAAGGTGCCAGCGGTCGAGAACAGGCCGAGATGATCGACGGAAAAGCCGATCGTCGTGGTGCCCGGCTGGATGCGGTAAAGGTCGCCGGCCAGGGCCGGGCCGCAGCCGGCGGCAAGCCCGGTCACAAGGGCGAGGATCGTGGTCGTCCGGTTCATCCCGACATCCTCCTGCGATGGCGTTGCCCTGCCGCTCCCGAAGGCAAAGTACCATGGTTTCGGCGATGGCACAGGGCGCCCGTGCCGAATTGTGAAACGAGGGCTTGGACAAGTGGGGTCCGAGTCCCTAAATAGAAGGCGTGGCGGGCACTGCTGCGCACGCCAGGCACTGCAATCCCTGGGGCCAATACCGACTCTACGGGAGCTGTCCCTTTCCGGGCCTTGGTCCGGGAACATGGCGCCCACCTGCTGACGCAGGCCACAGAGGATCGGAACGCCAGCGGCTTCGGTGGTCCCGCCACACCCTTTCCGGCCCCTCGCGCCGGATCCTCACCTTGTCGGAAACTGCGGGCGCCGGGCCGATGGATATCGACGACGAAAAGGCTGGCTTGCGAAAGCTGCTGCGCGAGAAGCGGAAGTCCGCGCGCGCGGCCCAGCCCGATGCGTCCGAGGGCCTGTCGGCGCATCTGGCCAGCGTTCCCCTGCCGGATATCGGCACCGTCGCCGGCTATGTCGCCCATGGCAGCGAGATCGATCCCCTGCCGGCCATGCGCGGGCTCGCGGCCCGGGGTTTCGGCCTGTGTCTGCCGGTCGTCGTGGCGCCGGGCCGCCCGCTCGAATTCCGGGGCTGGGCCGAGGGCCTCGCCCTCGAGGCCGGGGAATTCGACATTCCCGTGCCCGCGGCCGGCGCTGAAATCCTGCCCGACGTGGTGCTGGTGCCCCTGGTCGGTTTCGACCGCTCAGGGGGCCGACTTGGCCAGGGCGGAGGCTATTACGACCGCACCTTGCCGCGTCTGCGTGCGGCAAAACCCCATTTCATCGCCATCGGGCTTGCTTTTTCGGTGCAGGAAGTGGCATCCGTGCCCCGCGCGGCGAATGACGCCGCCCTCGACTGGATCGTAACCGAGCGCGAGACGATCGGAATCCGCCCATGAGGCTGCTTTTCTTCGGCGATGTCGTCGGCCGGTCCGGCCGCGACGCGCTGGCCAAACATCTGCCCGACATCAGGGCCCGGCTGAAACCCGACTTCATCGTCGTCAATGGCGAGAACGCGGCGGGGGGCTTCGGCATCACCGCGCAGATCGCCAAGGACTTCTACGCCCTCGGCGTCGACGTGATCTCGACCGGCAATCATGCCTTCGACCAGAAGGAAACGCTGTCCTATATCGGCGGCGACCCCCGGCTGCTGCGCCCGCGCAACTACCCGCCGACGGCGCCGGGGCGCGGCGCCGGCATCTTCGAGACGGCACAGGGCGGCCGCAAGGTGCTGGTGATCAACGTCATGGGCCGCATCTTCATGGACCCGCTGGACGATCCCTTCGCGGCGGTCGAGGCGGAATTGGCGAAGGTGCGTCTGGGCGCCACGGTCTCGGCGATCATCGTCGATGTTCATGCCGAGGCGACCTCCGAGAAGATGGCCATGGGCCATGTCTGCGACGGCCGGGTCTCGCTCGTCGTCGGCACCCATTCCCATATCCCGACGGCGGATGCCCAGATCTTCACCGGCGGCACCGCCTATCAGACCGATGCCGGCATGTGCGGCGATTACGACAGCGTGATCGGCATGGACAAGGCCGAGCCGGTGAACCGCTTCATCCGCAAGATCCCCGGCGGCCGCTTCGAGGCGGCCTCGGGCGAGGCGACGGTTTGCGGCCTACTGGTCGAGACCGACGACCGGACGGGCCTTGCCCTGAAGATCGAGCCGATCCGCGTCGGCGGCCGGCTGAAGCCCCAGTGGCCTCCCGACTGAAGGGCTTCGGACTGAAGGCTACGCTTTCCTACCAGATATGGTAATTTCCACCCCAATCGCTCGTAAGACTAGATCAGGGCTACGGTTCACCCGGCCCCTGGAGAGACATCATGGCAGGTCATTCCCAGTTTAAGAACATCATGCACCGCAAGGGCGCGCAGGACGCCAAGCGGTCCAAGATGTTCTCGAAGCTCGCTCGTGAAATCACCGTCGCGGCCAAGATGGGTCTGCCCGACCCGACCATGAACCCGCGCCTGCGCGCCGCCATCCTGGCCGCCCGGGCCGAGAACATGCCCAAGGACAATATCGACCGCGCGATCAAGAAGGCCGCCGGCGGCGATGGCGAGAACTACGAGGAAGTGCGCTACGAGGGCTATGGCCCGGCCGGCATCGCCGTCATCGTCGAGGGCCTGACCGACAACCGCAACCGCACCGCCTCGGAAGTGCGCTCGATCTTCACCAAGTTCGGCGGCAACCTCGGCTCGACCGGCTCGGTCTCGCATATGTTCAGCCGCGTCGGCCAGATCAACTACAAGGCCAGCGTCGCGGGCGCCGACGCCATGCTGGAAGCGGCGATCGAGGCGGGCGCGGAAGACTGCGTCTCGACCGAGGATGGCCACGAGGTCGTGACCTCGGTCGACGATCTCGGCACCGTGCGCGACGCCCTCGAGGAGAAGTTCGGCGGCGCCGATGGCGCCAAGCTGGTCTTCAAGCCCAGCGTCTCGGCCGCGGTCGACGAGGAAACGGCGCGCAGCCTCCTGAAGATGATCGACTATCTCGACGACAATGACGACGTGCAGAACGTCTACACCAACTTCGAGGTCTCGGACGAGATCATGGCCAAGCTCTCGGCCTGATCCGACCTCGGGGTTTCAGCAACGCAAGGCGGGAGACGGATGCGCATCATCGGACTCGATCCAGGACTTCAGCGCACCGGCTGGGGCGTGATCGAAGCCGTGGGATCGCGCCTCGTCCCCGTCGCCAATGGTGTCGTCACCTCCAACGCGGCGGATGAACTGTCCTTGCGCCTGCGTCACATCTTCGAGGGGGTGCAGGCGGTGCTCGCCACCTATGCCCCCGATGCCGCCGCGGTCGAGGAAACCTTCGTCAACAAGAACCCGTCTTCCACCCTGAAGCTGGGGCAGGTGCGCGGCGTCGTCCTGCTGGCGCCGTCGCTCGCCGGCCTGTCGGTCGCGGAATATACCCCCAATCACATCAAGAAGTCGGTGGTCGGCGCCGGCCATGCCGACAAGGGCCAGATCCACCACATGGTGAAAGTCCTGCTACCGACGGTGCAGGTGAATGGCGCCGACGCGGCCGATGCCCTCGCCGTCGCCATTTGCCATGCCCATCACGCCGCCAGCGACCGGGCGCTGGCCCGCGGACTGATGCTGGCGGGGGCGCGGCGATGATCGGCAAGCTGTCGGGCCGGCTGGACGAGACCGGCGAGGACTGGGCCATGGTCGATTGCGGCGGGGTCGGCTATGTCGCCTCCTGCTCGGCCCGCACCCTGCGCCGCCTGCCCGCGCCGGGCGAGGCCGTCAGCCTCGTGGTCGAGACGGTGATGCGCGAGGATTCGATCCGCCTCTTCGGCTTTCTCGACAAGGCGGAGCGGGACTGGTTCCGCATCCTGCAGACCGTGCAGGGCGTCGGCGCCAAGGTCGCGCTGGCGATCCTCGACGCGCTGGCGCCGGACGAGATTTCCCGCGCCGTCATGGCCGGCGACAAGGCCGCCCTCGGTCGTGCCTCCGGCGTCGGGCCGAAGCTGGCGCTGCGCCTCATCACCGAACTGAAAGACCGGGTGCCGGCGATCGGCGGCGCCTTCCTGCCCGGTCCCGAGACCGCCGCAGCCGTGCCCGCGGGCGGTAGCGCCATGGCCGAGACCGCCTCGGCCCTCATCAATCTCGGCTACAAGCCCGCCGAAGCCTCGGTCGCCGTCGCCGCCGCCGTCTCGAAACTGGGCAAGGATGCCGAGGTCGGCGCCCTGATCCGGCAGAGCCTGAAGGAGCTGGCGCGATGAGCGAGGAAAGCCGCGTCGTCTCCTCCGCCCGGCGCGAGGAGGACATGCTGGAGACCAGCCTGCGGCCGACAAGGCTCGACGATTTCGTCGGCCAGGCCAAGGCGCGGGAGAATCTGAAGATCTTCATCGAGGCGGCGAAATCGCGGGGCGATGCCCTCGACCATGTGCTGTTCTTCGGCCCGCCCGGCCTTGGCAAGACGACGCTGGCCCAGATCATGGCGCGGGAACTGGGCGTCGGCTTCAAGTCGACCTCGGGGCCGGTGATCGCGCGGGCGGGCGACCTTGCTGCCCTCCTGACCAATCTCGAGCCGCGCGACGTCCTCTTCATCGACGAGATTCACCGCCTCAACCCCGCGGTCGAGGAAGTGCTTTACCCTGCGATGGAGGATTACCAGCTCGACCTGATGATCGGCGAGGGGCCGGCGGCGCGCTCGGTGAAGATCGACCTGCCGCCCTTCACCCTCGTCGGCGCCACCACCCGCTCCGGCCTCCTGACGACGCCGCTGCGCGATCGTTTCGGCATTCCGGTGCGGCTGAATTTCTACGAGGTCGGCGAGCTGGAGCTGATCGTCCGGCGCGGTGCCCATATCCTCAATGTCGCCATAACGCCGGACGGCGCGCGCGAGATCGCCCGGCGGGCGCGCGGCACGCCCC
>NZ_JBAQRT010000183.1:0-8759 GCF_049306435.1 Zavarzinia sp. | reverse complement strand
ACCTCGACCCAGGCGGCGCGGCGGTGGCGCTTGGCCTTCGTCGCTTCCTGTTCCATCGCCAGCAGCAGGCGGCGGGCCTGACCATCCGGGCCACCGCGCAGCAGGGCCATCAGGTAATGCAGGTCGTGGAAGGGCTCGATATGGTCCGCTTCGCGCCGCCCGACATGGCGGGCGACATCGCGCCAGCGCGTGCCCACGTCGACGCCGCAAAGCTCGAGCCGCCACAGGAGGGCGGCGGCATTGATCTGGTCCTGGGCGCATTCCTTCCACACGCCCCAGATCCGCTGGTCGAAGAGGTCGAGCACGGCCTCGCCATCGTCCCGGTCGAGATGCATCAGGGCGAGGTGCCACCAATTGTGGGTCAGCATGGTGGAATTGCAGTCGTCCCAGGTATCGGCCAGGGCTTCCAGCCATTCGATACCCTCGTCCAGCCGGCCTTCGGTGTCGAGGACATGGGCGACGGCGTGATGGGCGAAAGGCTCGCGCCGACGCAGCTCGACGGCATAGCGGCCGGCGATCTCGGCATCGCGCAGGCGGCCACATTCATGAAGGGCGAAGGCCCGCATGCCGTGGATATAGGGATCGTCGCGATTGGCGGGCAGCACGCTGTCGGCCACGGCCAGCATGCCCTGGGCATCGCCCTGATTGGACTGATGATACTGGCAGAGTTTCACATTGGCGAGATCGCGCGGCCAGTGCGTGGCGATGTCGAGATGAAGCCGGATGGCGAGGTCGGTATCGCCCTTGGCCCAGGCCTCGACCGCGAAGAGCCACAGCTGCTCGCGTTTCGTCGCCTTGTTCACCGCCTGGCGGGCCTTTTGCAGGAAAGGCTGGGCGGCGCGGACACCGGCGGCGGATTCGAGGAAGAGGTTGAGCACGGCGCCCAGGGTCTGGGCCAGGGTGCAGCGGGGATCGGCGGCGATCCCCTCGAAGATGGCGCTGGCGGCCTGGCCGTAGCCCAGCCACTGGTCGCACATGCGGTTGATGGCGGAAACCGCCACGGGGTTGTCGGTGGTCACGTCGTTGCCGCGCGCGTCCTTGAGCATGGGCCCCTCCCCTCGATGTCCATGACAGTTTGGGGACAGGTGCGGCGCACAAGCAAGCGCCGCCTTTGCCGCAGGCTCGCGCAGGGGCTCAGGCGGCTTCGACCAGGCCGCCCGCCTCGGCGAGAAGATCGAGGAAACTCGCCGTTGCCGGCGACGGCGGATGGCCGGCGGGTTCGGCATGGGCGACCACCAGTTCCCAGCACATTTCCGGGCCGGCGAGCCCGCAGATGGCGAGGGCGGGGCGCCGCGCCCGGGCGATCGCCTCGGGGATCAGGGCGACGCCGAGGCCGCGCGCGACCAACTCCAGCAGGGTTTCGAGATCGCTGACCTCGAAGGCGATGTGCCGCTCCTGCCCGGCGTCGGCGAAGCTGCGGTCGATCAGCCGGCGCGTGCCCCAGGCCGGCGCGAAATCGACGAAGGGCTGGCCGCGCAGGGCCTCCAGCGGCAGGGCCTCCCGCCCGGCCAGCGGATGGCCCGGTGCCGTCGCCAGCACCAGATCCTCGCAGGCGATCAGGCGTGTGGCGATATCGGGCGGCGGATCGCACAGGGGCAGGATGGCGAGGTCCAGCCGGTCGTCCCTGATCTTGTCGATCAGATGGCCGGCATCGCCCTGGCACAGACGCACCTCGATGCCCGGATGCAGGCGGTGGAACCGGGCCAGAAGGCTGGGCAGGTCGAGAAAGGCCGGCAAGGCCTGGACCGAGCCGATCGAGAGCGTGCCCTGACGCAGCCCCTGCACGGCGGCGACCGCCTCCCGCGCATCCCGTGCCGCCTCGATCACCGCGCGTGCCTTGTCCAGCAGCACCCGGCCCGCCGCGGTCAGGCGCACCTGGCGCGTGCTGCGGATGAACAGGGGCGCGCCCAGCTCCACCTCCAGCTGGCGGATGGAGGTGGAGAGGGCTGATTGCACGATGTTCACCCGTCGGGCGGCGCGGGTGAACTGCTCCTCCTCGGCGACGGCGACGAAATGCTGCAGCTGGCGAAGTTCCATGGCACGGTTCATTCATCTGTTCAGCAGATGAATATCATCGCTTATTTCTGTTGGAAAGATCGGCGGGCGGGCGCCATCGTTGAGACCGTTGTGGCTTTCTCGATGGGACATGGGCATGGAACAGATCGAAATCGGCAGCTCGGGCGTGACGACGTCGCGCATCGGCCTCGGCACCTGGGCGATCGGCGGCTGGATGTGGGGCGGCACCGATGAAGCGGAATCCATCGCCACCATCCACAGCGCCATCGACCGGGGCGTGACCCTTGTCGACACAGCCCCGGTCTATGGTTTCGGCACCTCGGAAGACATTGTCGGCAAGGCCCTCGCCATCGGCGGCTACCGGGCGAAGGCGCAGATCGCGACCAAGGCGGGCCTTGCCTGGAACGACGGCAAGGTATTTCGCGACTCCCGGCCGGAGCGCCTGCGCCTCGAGATCGAGGACTCGTTGCGCCGGCTGCGCACCGATGTCATCGACCTCTACCAGATTCACTGGCCGGACCTCGAAGCCCCCATCGACGAGACGGCGCGGGTGCTGGAAGACCTGAAGACGGCGGGCAAGATCCGCTCGATCGGCGTCAGCAATTATTCGCCCGAACAGATGGACGAGTTCCGCGCCGTCGCCGCGCTCGACGCCGTGCAGCCGCCCTATAATCTCCTCGAGCGCGAGATCGAGGCGGACGTCCTGCCCTATGCGGCGAAGACGGGGCTTACCGTCCTCTCCTATGGCGCGATCTGCCGCGGCTTGCTCAGCGGCCGCATCAAGATCGACACGCCCTTCACCGGCGACGACCTGCGCCAAAACGACCCCAAGTTCAAGGCGCCGCGCTTCGCCCATTATCTCGACGCGGTCGCCGAGCTGGACGCCCTCGCCCGCCGCCGCTGGGGCAAGACGGTGCTGTCGCTCGCCATCCGCTGGGTGCTGGACCAGGGGCCGACCATCGCCCTCTGGGGTGCCCGCCGCCCGGACCAGCTCGATCCGGTCGGCGATATCGACGGCTGGACCGTGGACGCCGAAGCCAAGGCCGAGATCGACGCCATCCTCGCCCGCTGCATCCCCGACCCGGTCTCCCCCGCCTTCATGGCCCCGCCGGTGAAGCGGCCTTAGGGGGATCAGCCTTCGGCGCGCGCGTCGGCGATCGCTTGTTCGAGGGCCGCGATTTCCCCGTCCGTTAGTTCGGGGAAATCGTCTCTCCTGCCCCTGGACAGACGGCCGGCGTTCTGCAGGCACAGCTTGAAGAACAGATGCAGGCGGCGGTCGGGCATATCGACGATTTCCCGCATCGCGGCGGTCGCCTTGTCGAACACCGACAGGAAGCGGAGTTCCTCGCGCAGGTCGTTGGCGATCGTGTCGATCACCCGTTCGTACAGAAACTCGGCCTGGGCCGTCGCATCGAAGTAGCGATAGAGGAGGGCGGTGTCGTTTTCGACCGTCAGGGTGCGGCCGTCGTAACGCCAGTCGATGATGTCCAGCAGGGGGCGGGAGAACAGCTCCAGCACGCGGTCGTATTCATGCTTGTGGCGCAGGATGGAAGCCGAAACGGGAAAGATGAAGCCTTCGGGAATGGCCTTCCGTCTCGCGAGGACGTTATTGATCAGGAAGCGGTGGATACGCCCGTTGCCGTCTTCGAACGGATGTATGAAGACGAAGGCGAAGGAGACGATGGCCGCGGCGAGGACGGCGGGTATCGTTGCATCTTCTTCTAGCGCATAGGCCATCAACTGCCAGTCGCGCATGAGCGAGGGCACGTCAGCCGGTTGCGGGCAGATGTAGTGAATACGCTCCGAGTAGTCGGGGGTCGTTTCCCCGACGAAGTTCTGGACATCGCGCCAGCCTTTCGCCGCATAGCGTGGGTCGACGATCTGGTTTTGAAGGGCGATGATCGCATTGGTGTCGATGGGGTCGAAGTCGCTAGCCCTGCGCAGCGCGGAAATGAAGCGCTCCGTGCGCAGGGAACTCGGCCTTTCGCCCTCGATCGCGAAGGAAGAGCGGGTCTCCTTGGTGAAGAGGTAGCTCGTGGCGCGCCTGATGAGGTCGGGGTCGTAGAGGTCGACGACGGCACGAACCGCGTCCTCGATGTCGACGGACATGAGCGTTTCGAGCTTTTTGGTCCTGCGGATGATGACCGCGAGAGGACCTCCGCCGATGAGATTGTCGTAGATTCTGTGGCGCGGTGAGTGAACGGGTTTCGCGGCGACATGCCGCTGTGGGTCGATCGCCGGAACGTAAGGTCCGGTGGTCAAGTCCGGGAGGTCGAGAATTTGGCCGGTCAGGCGCTCATAGAGAAACCAGATCTGACGGCTGTACTTGCTGGTCGGAGCCTTTCTGATCCAGGTCAGCAGATCGGTTGGCGGCAGACGGTGAAACGTCGCGACGATGATCCGAAGATCCAGCGGTTCGTATTTCAGGCTGAATTTCAGATGATCCATCGCGGTATCGCCCGGCCAGTAGCGGGGCGGATAGAATTCGCTGATCTGGTTACCATCATGTACGGTTCTGCGGCTGCCGGGGACACAGAAACTCCGCACCGCAGATTGCGGCACGTCGAGCTGCAAGTGCCGCCGAAGCCATGATTGGCCCGCATCGGCAGGTTCTTCTTCTGTTCTGCGCGAAGCTGCCATTTCGATTCTCGGCGTGGAAAAGCGATCATATTCTGCCCGAGTCGTGGCAAAACGATAACGGTCGTGGCGAATTGATCATGAATCGGTAAGTTTGTGGTGAAACGATAACAGTCGGGATCAGAGTCCCCAATGAAAAAGGCCGGGGTGTCGCCACCCCGGCCTTCATTCTGTCGGATGCAGACGGATCAGGCCGCCAGCAGGCCGCGCAGCACGTATTGCAGGATGCCGCCGTTCTTGAAGTAGTCGACCTCGTCCACCGTGTCGATGCGGAGGAGGAGGGGGATTTCCTTCACGGTGCCGTCGGCCTTGGTGATGCGGCAGGTCACGTCCATGCGCGGGGTCAGCTTGTCGGCGAAGCCGACGAGGTCGATGACGTCCGTGCCCTCAAAGCCGATCGACTTGCGGTCCGCGCCGTCCTTGAAGACGAGCGGGAGGACGCCCATGCCGACCAGGTTGGAGCGGTGGATGCGCTCGAAGCTCTCGGCGATCACGGCCTTGACGCCCAGCAGGTTGGTGCCCTTCGCCGCCCAGTCGCGCGACGAGCCGGTGCCATATTCCTTGCCGGCGACGACGATCAGGGGCACGCCGGCCTTCTGATACTTCATCGAGGCGTCGTAAATGGCTTCGGTCTTCGGCTCGGCGATGGTCTCGCCGGGCTTGCCGAAATACTTCGTCACGCCGCCTTCGGTGCCGGGCACCAGTTCGTTCTTGATGCGGATGTTGGCGAAGGTGCCGCGCATCATGACTTCGTGGTTGCCGCGACGGGCGCCGTACTGGTTGAAGTCGGCCTGATCGACCTTGTTCTTCACCAGATACTTGCCGGCCGGGCTATCCTTCTTGATGTTGCCGGCGGGCGAGATGTGGTCGGTCGTGATCGAATCCGCGAAGATCGCCAGGATGCGGGCGCCGGTGACTTCCGAAACGGCCTTCGGGGTCGCGGGCATCTTGTCGAAATAGGGCGGGTTCTGGATATAGGTCGACTTGTTGTTCCAGTCGTAGGTCTGGGACTCGGTCGTCTTGACCTTCTTCCAGTTGCTGTCGCCGCCGAACACGTCCTTGTACTGGGCGCGGAACTGGCTGGCGGTCACGCACTTGCGGACGGTGTCGGTGATTTCCTGGTTGGTCGGCCAGATGTCCTTCAGGTACACCGGCTTGCCGCCCTTGCCCGTGCCGATCGGATCCTTGGTCAGGTCGATCTTCAGCGAGCCGGCGATGGCATAGGCGACGACCAGCATCGGCGAGCCGAGGTAATTCGCCTTCACCAGCGGATTGACGCGGCCTTCGAAGTTGCGGTTGCCCGAGATGACGGCGCCGGCGACGAGATCGCCCTTGGTCACCGCGTCGGCGACTTCCTCAGGGAGAGGGCCCGAGTTGCCGATGCAGGTGGTGCAGCCATAGCCGACGAGGTTGAAGCCCAGCTTGTCCAGCGCCTTGTCGACGCCGGCCTTGGCCAGGTAATCGGTCACGACCTTGGAGCCCGGCGCGAGCGAGGTCTTCACCCAGGGCTTCACCTTGAGGCCGAGGGCCACGGCCTTCTGCGCCAGCAGACCCGCGCCCAGCATCACGTTGGGGTTCGAGGTGTTGGTGCAGGAGGTGATGGCGGCGATGGTCACATGGCCATGGTCGACTTCATATTTGCCGCTGGCGACCTTCACCGGCTGGCTTTCCTTGCCGGCCTTGTCGAAGCCGGGCTTCGGCTTGACGAGTTCCGACATGAAGTTCTCGGCGATGCCCGAGAGGGCGACGCGGTCCTGCGGACGGCGCGGGCCGGCCAGCGACGGCTCGACCGACGAGATGTCGAGTTCGAGGGTCGAGGAGAACACCGGGTCCTTGGTGCGCGAGGTGCGCCACAGGCCGTTGGCCTTGGCGTATTCCTCGACGAGGGCGACGCGGCCGGGCTTGCGGCCGGTCGACTTCAGGAAGTTGATGGTCTCGGCGTCGATCGGGAAGAAGCCGCAGGTCGCGCCATATTCCGGCGCCATGTTGGCGATCGTGGCGCGGTCGGCGAGCGAGAGCTGGTCGAGGCCCGGGCCATAGAATTCGACGAACTTGCCGACGACGCCATGCTTGCGCAGCATCTGGGTGACGGTCAGCACGAGATCGGTCGCGGTGGTGCCTTCGCGCAGCTTGCCCTTCAGCTTGAAGCCGACGACTTCGGGGATCAGCATCGAGATGGGCTGGCCCAGCATCGCGGCCTCGGCCTCGATGCCGCCGACGCCCCAGCCCAGAACCGCGAGGCCGTTCACCATGGTGGTGTGGCTGTCGGTGCCGACCAGCGTGTCGGGATAGGCGACGTTGACGCGGCCTTCCTTGGCCGTCCACACCGTCTGTGCCAGATATTCGAGGTTCACCTGGTGGCAGATACCGGTGCCCGGGGGCACGACGCGGAAATTGTTGAAGGCCTGCTGGCCCCAGCGCAGGAAGCCGTAACGCTCGGCGTTGCGCTCGTATTCCAGCTTCACATTGTCCTTGAAGGCGCCCTTGGAGCCGAACTCGTCGACGATCACCGAATGGTCGATGACGAGATCGACGGGGGAGAGCGGATTGATCTTGTTCGGATCACCGCCCATGGCGGCCATGGCGTCGCGCATCGCGGCGAGGTCGACGACGGCGGGAACGCCGGTGAAGTCCTGCATCAGGACGCGCGCCGGGCGGAAGGCGATCTCGCGATCGGACTTCCTGTCCTTCAGCCACAGGGCGACGGCCTTGATGTCGTCGACGGTCACCGTGGTGCCGTTCTCGTTGCGCAGCAGGTTCTCGAGCAGGACCTTGAGCGAGACGGGGAGCAGGGACAGATCGCCCAATTCCTTCTCGGCGGCCTTGAGGCTGAAATAGTCGTAGGAGGATTTGCCTACGGTCAGTTTTTTGCGGGTCTTCAGGCTGTCGAGCGAGGGCACGGAGCGACTCCATGAATGAACAATTCAGGCGACGACACGAAAGGCATGGGGACCGCTGCTGCGATCAGCCTCGTGGATCGGTTGCGAGCATAGTGAGGCGATGCGCGCTCGTGAAGTCCCGACGATGGTCGTGAGCCCTTGAACCGCGCGATTTTTCTGGCTAGGCCGCCATGCGTGCCTATGATGCGCGCAATTCGAGCTGGTGAAGGAGCCTTGCCATGGCCGTGCATGTCGAGACCAACGGGCCTGTGACGACGATCATCCTGTCGCGTCCCCATGCCCGCAACGCCGTCGACCGCCCGACCGCCGAAGCCCTGTCCGATGCCTTCCGCGCCTTCGATGCCGACGAGGAAGCGCGGGTCGCCGTGCTCTGGGGCGACCATGGTACTTTCTGCGCCGGCGCCGATCTGAAATCCTTCGCGAGCGGTGAGAACACCAACCGCGCCGAGCCCGATGGCGACGGCCCGATGGGGCCGACCCGCCTCGACCTGTCGAAGCCGGTCATCGCCGCGATCTCGGGTCATGCCGTCGCCGGCGGCCTCGAACTCGCGCTCTGGGCCGATATGCGGGTCGCGGAAGAGGATGCGATCCTCGGCGTCTTCTGTCGCCGATTCGGCGTGCCCCTGATCGATGGCGGCACGGTGCGCCTGCCGCGCATCATCGGCTTCGGCCGGGCCATGGACCTCATTCTCACCGGCCGCGCGGTCGGCGCCGCCGAGGCGCTGTCGATGGGCCTCGTCAACCGGGTGGTGCCCGCGGGCACGGCGCGCGCGGCGGCCGAAGCCCTGGCGGCCGAGATCGCCGCCTTCCCGCAGGCCTGCATGAAATCCGACCGGCGTTCGGCCTACGAGCAGTGGAACCTGTCGCTCGACAGCGCGCTGCAGAACGAATTCTACATCGGCGCCAGCGTGCTCGAGGATGCGGCGACGGGCGCGCGGCGCTTCGTCGATGGCGAAGGGCGCGGCGGCGGCAAGGTCGACTGACATCATGCTGGCGACCTCGGACCTTGGCATCATCAGGGGCGAGCGGGCGGTCTTTTCCGGGATCGAGCTGACGGTCGCGCCGGGCGAGGCGGTGGTGCTGCGCGGCCCGAACGGCGCCGGCAAGTCGACCCTGTTGCGCCTTCTCGCCGGGCTGCTGTCGCCCACCGTCGGCCGTGTGACCTGGGACGGCGCATCGATCGCCGACGACCGCGAGGCCCACGGC
>NZ_JBAQRT010000182.1:0-5302 GCF_049306435.1 Zavarzinia sp. | reverse complement strand
GACGGCGCGGCCGCTCGGGCCGGGCCGGCGGGGTGAAGCGCCTGCGATCCGCCGCCGACATCCGCGAGACCGCCTCGACGAAGGAATGCTGTACCCGGGACTGCACGCTGGCGGACAGGGCCGTCAGCTTGTCGAGCGCGGCTTCCAGCGCCGCGCGGTCCAGCGTATCGGCATAGAGCAGGGTCTTGATCTCGGCGCGCAGGACCCGCATCGCCTTGTAGGTATCCTTCAGGTCGCGGCGGGCGTCGCGCATGGTGGCCCGGACGGCGGCGCGGCCCTCGGGCGAGATTTCGCCGAACAGGCCTTCCGCCCCGGTCGGGCTCTCGAAACTGAAGGGCGGGGGCGGATTGTCGAAGCGACGCGACACGACGATGCCGGCGACGACCAGATTGGCCGCCAGCGACAGGGTCAGGGCGGCGATGAGGCCGATGATCCAGCGGCGTTCAACTGTCATGATTGTCTCCGGCGGTCAGGGCCTGGATTTCGTAACTCTGGGCATCGTCGCCATAGGTCGTCGTCAGTGGATCGCCGACCATGCCGGTCCAGCCGGCGAAAATGCCGACCAGCAGTGAAGCCGCGAGGGCGAAGACGGCCGGGGCCAGTACCCGGCGGGTGGGGAAGGGCACGATATTGTCGCGAAGGGCCTGACCGGAAGCCCGGGCCGCCGCCAGGATGCGGGCCTTGAGATCGCTCACGTCCGGCATCGGGGCGCGCAGGACGGTCGCCGTGGCCTCGGCGGCGCTCAGGGCTTCGCGCGCCACCGCCGAGTGCCGCAGCAATTCGCGCCCGGCGGCGGCCGATGGCGCCGGCCAGCAGGAAAGATCGGGGCCATGGCGGTCGAGCGCATGGGTGAAATGGATCAGGGTCATGGTCTTGGTCATCAGCTTGCCTCCGCCGGGGCATAGGCGGCGAGGCTGGCGCGCAGCGCGCGTCTTGCCCTCACCAGCAGGGATTCGAGGGCGCCTTCGGTAATCTCCAGCGCGGCCGAGGCTTCGCCCTGGCTGAAGCCGTCGATCAGGCACAGGCGAACCGCCTGGGACTGACGCTCCGGCAGGCCCGCCAGCGCGGCTTCGAGCGCCCGGCCCAGGGCGGCGCGCAGGGTCGCCGCCTCCGGACTTTCACCCGGATCGACGGGCTCGGGGATATCGTCCAGCGCGCCCGGCCGGACTTTCCGCATGTGATCGAGCGAGAGATTCATCACGATCCGCCATAGCCAGGTCGAGACCAGCGCCGTCGGCTGCCAGTCCGCCGCCCGGGTCCAGACACGAAGAAAGGCTTCCTGCGCGATTTCGTCCGCGATGGCCCTTCTGCCGGTGACACGCTGGGCCAGCGCGACGGCGCGTGACAGGTGCCGATCCATGAGCAGGGCGAACGACCGCTCGTCGCCCAGCGCGATGCGGGCCATCAGAGCGGTATCGTCTTCCCCTGCCGTCGTCGCCTCGGGCTTGCCGCCCATGGTGCGGTCCTGTCCTGCCTTGGTTACGGGGTTGTAACGCCCGGTCGGCTATTTTCCTGCGGTGCCTTTTCGCGGCCCCTTTTCGGGGACGGCGTGCTGCACTAGGGTCTGCCCCTCCCGGCCTTGTGGCCGGTGCGTATTGGTCGAGGCTAGCATGGTCGAACCCCATCTGCGCGAGTTGCCCGAGGACAGGCCGAATGGCCTCGACGCGGACCTGCACGCCGATGCCGTCGCCGCCCTCGACACCGAGGACCGGGACACGATCCGGGCCGCCGCGGGCGAACTTCACGTCGCCGATCTGGCCGATCTGATCGAACAGCTGAGCCATGACCGGCGCCGCCTGCTGATCGAGGCCCTCGGCGGCGATCTCGATCCCGAGCTTCTGTCGGAATTGCACGGCCCGGTGCTGACCGAGGTCCTCGACCTGATCGGCCCGCGCGAGGCGGCGGCGGCCCTCAGCCAGCTCGAGACCGACGACGCGGTCTATGTCCTCAACGAATTCGACGACGCGCATCAGCGCGAGGTTCTGGCCGAGCTTCCGGCCGAGGACCGGCGGACCCTGCAGGCCGGCCTGGCCTACCCGGAGGATTCCGCCGGACGGCTGATGCAGCGCGATGTCGTCGCCGTCGCCGATTATTGGACCATCGGCCGCACCCTCGAGTATTTCCGCCAGGAGGCGGATCTGCCCGATCGCTTCTATGAAATCATCGTGGTCGACGGCTTGCGCCGTCCGGTCGGCACCCTGCCGCTCGACCGCATCCTGCGCACCAATGCCGACCTGCCCATCGGCATGATCATGGAGCCGGCGGAACATCTGGTGCCGGTCGACATGGATCAGGAAGAAGTGGCCTTCCTGTTCCAGCAATACCGCCTGATGTCGGCCGCCGTCGTCGACCGGGACGGCCTTCTGGCCGGTGTCATCATGGCCGACGACGTCGCCGACGTGATCGAGGAAGAGGTCGAGGAAGACGCCATGCTGCTCGGCGGCGTCGCCGAGACCGACATCCAGGAAACCGTCTGGACCACCACCCGCACCCGCTTTGCCTGGCTTTTCGTCAATCTGGGCACGGCTTTCCTCGCCTCTGCCGTCATCGGTATGTTCGATGCCGCGATCGAGAAGATCGTCGCGCTGGCGGTCCTGATGCCCATCGTCGCCTCCATGGGCGGCAATGCCGCGACCCAGACCCTGACCGTCGCCGTCCGCACCCTGGCGACGCGCGAGCTGACCGCCGCCAACGCCCGCCGCGTCGTCCTGAAGGAGGCGATGGTCGGGGCGATCAATGGTGTCGTCTTCGCCGCGATCGTCGGCGGCATCGGCTACGCCTGGTTCGGCGACTGGGAGCTGGGCGCGGTCTTTGCCCTGTCGATGATCATCAACATGATCGCCGCCGCCCTTGCCGGCGTCCTCGTTCCCGTCACCCTCGACCGGTTGGGGGTGGACCCCGCCGTTGCTTCCGGGGTGTTCGTCACCACGGTGACCGATGTCGTCGGCTTCTTCGCCTTCCTCGGGCTCGCCGCGCTTCTGTTGCTGTGACGGGTGACAAACGGCGGCTGACGGGCTAGACCCTTGGCCACGATCGGCCGAAAGCAGAGTGCCATGGATCTGAGTATCGTCATCCCCGTGCTGAATGAATCCGGCAATGTCGTTCCCTTGCTGGACGAAGTGCTGGCCGCCCTGCGGCCCGTCGGTATCGAATTTGAAGTGATTTTCGTCGACGACGGCTCCGACGACGATACGGCCGCCAAGCTGATCGCCCGGACAAGCGACACGCCGGAGCTGCGCCTCGTCCGCCATGCCAGCCGCTATGGCCAGAGCATGGGCGTGCGCTCGGGCGTGCTCGCCGCGCGCGGGCGCTGGATCGGCACCCTCGACGGCGACCGCCAGAACGACCCCGCCGACCTGCCCGCGATGTGGGCCGCCGCCAACGGGCCGGAGGCGCCGGGCCTGATCGCCGGCGAGCGCATCAAGCGCAACGACAACTGGCAGAAACGCTATGCCTCGCGCTTCGCCAACTGGCTGCGCCAGAAGCTGCTGCATGACGGCGTGAAGGACACGGGCTGCGGCCTGAAGATGTTCCGCCGCGACCTCTTCCTCGAATTTCCGCATTTCGACCATATGCATCGCTATCTGCCGGCGCTGGCCCGGCGTCATGGCGCCAGGGTGCTGCCGGTGCCCGTCCGCCACCGCGCGCGGGAGGAGGGGACGTCGAAATACGGCACCCTCGACCGGGCGCTGGTCGGCGCGACCGATCTGTTCGGTGTCTGGTGGCTGATCCGTCGCTCCCGCTTCCCGATCCGGCTGCGCGATGACGGCGGCGCCCGGTGAACTGACGCTCCCCCGCTCCGGGGGGGTGGCCCGGGGGCTCGTGCTCGTGCTCCTGTGCCTGGCCATGTTCCTGCCCGGTCTCAATCGCCTGCCGCCGACGGATCGCGACGAATCGCGCTTCGCCCAGGCGTCGCGTCAGATGGTCGAGTCCGGCAATTACATCGACATCCGTTTCCAGGACGTGCCGCGCTACAAGAAGCCGGTCGGCATCTACTGGCTGCAATCGGCCGCCGTCGCCGTGATGGGCGAGGGGGCGGATAGTCCGATCTGGGTCTACCGTCTGCCCTCCTTCCTCGCCGGGCTCTGCGCCGTCCTGCTGCTTTACGGCTTCGGCCGGCGGTTCGCCGGCGATGATGTCGCCTTCGCCGCCTCGGCGCTGCTGGCGGCCGCCCTCGTCCTGAACATCGAGGCCCGCCTCGCCAAGACCGACGCCAGCCTTCTGATGGCGACGACCGGGGCGCTGGCCATTTTCGGCACCGTCTATACCCGCGTCGTGGCGGGACGGGCGGTGCCCTGGCTGCTGCCCCTCGCGGGCTGGGCTTTTGTGGGCATCGGCGTGCTGATCAAGGGGCCGATCACGCCCATGGTGGCGGGCCTCGCCGTCGCCAGTCTCGCCGTCGCCGATCGCGGCCTCGGCCGGACGGCGACCTATCTCCGGGCCTTGCGGCCCGTGACCGGGCTGTTGCTGGTCGGCGTCATCGTGCTGCCCTGGCTGATCGCCATCAGCCTGATTTCCAACGGTCAGTTCCTGGCCAATTCGGTCGGCGGCGATCTCGCCACCAAGCTGACCGGCGGGGCGGAAAGCCATGGCGCGCCGCCTGGTTATTATTTCCTGACCATGACCGGCATGTTGTGGCCGGGGGCTTTGCTGGTCGGCCTCGGCCTGCCCTGGGCCTATCAACAGCGGCGGCAGCCTTTCGTCCGCTTCTGCCTCGCCTGGGCGGTGCCGAGCTTCATCGCCTTCGAACTGTTCCCGACCAAGCTGCCGCATTACACGCTGCCCTGCGATCCCGCCCTGCTGCTGCTGGGCGCGGCGGCGGCGCTGGGCGGCTTCCGGCCGGTCTCGCGTCTTGGCCGGATCTGGCGGGTGCTGGTGCTTGCCGGCTTCGGCGGCGTCGGCATCGCGCTGGGCCTCGGCCTCGCCGGGCTGGAATGGCATTTCAGCGGCGGGCCGGGCATCGCCGGGATCGCCGCCGCCCTCGTCGCCGTGCTGGCCACGGTGGCGGTTCTCGTGCTCGAACATCGGGGCCGGGTCACCCGGGCGATCATGGTCATGGTGATCGGCGCCGCCGCCGTTTATGGCGCCGCCTTCGCCGCGATCCTGCCGGGGATCGACGCGGTCTGGCCATCGCGGGCGCTGGCGGCGCGGCTGGACGGGCTTGGCCTCGGAGATGCCCCGGCCCTGCTCGCCGTCGGCTACAGCGAGCCCAGCCTGGTGTTCCTGACGCGGACCGATATCCGCATGACCGGGCCGGAAGCGGCGGCAGCCACCTTCCGCGACACGCCGGGCGCTGTCGCCC
>NZ_JBAQRT010000181.1:0-1948 GCF_049306435.1 Zavarzinia sp. | reverse complement strand
GTCCGGGGCGGCCGGCAGCAAGGCCGCCGCCCCGGGGAGATCGTCGGGGCTCAGTGGTCCTGCCGCAGCCACAGCTGGATCAGCCGCTCGACCGCGAGGGCGAGGAAGCCGAGCAGCTCGCTGCCCTGGCCGGCCTCGTATTTCGTGGCCTCGCGGCTGCCGAGGGCGAGCAGGCCCATGGGCATGTTGGCGCCGAGATCGAGCCGGACCAGCGCCTGGCTCCGCACCAGTTCGGCGGCGGGGCCGAAGATGCGCGGATCGCCCGGCGTGTCGGCCAGCAGGCTGACGTTGCGGCCAAGGCCCATGAAGGCGTCGATCGTGCCCGGCTCCAGCAGATGCAGGTTCTGCATCGCCGGGCGTTCCACGGTCACATCCTGGCTCTCGATGCACAGCGCCGCGACATCGATGCCGATCGACCCCGCCAGCTCCTGGGTGATGACATGGATCATATGCTCGAAGCTCGGCGCCTCGAGCAGCAGGAGGATGGCCTCATGCACCACCGCCTGGGCCGAGACATTGGCCCGCGCCGCCGTGATCACTTCCGACTGGAAGTGACGCAGGCGGGCATTGTCGGTCCGCAGCCGGTCGACCTGAGCGCGCTGGAAATCGACCACCTTCACGCCGTCGGCCTCGGGCCGGCCGGGCAGGTTCAGATGCTCCAGCACGTCGGCGTTCTTGGTCAGGAAGCCGGGGTGCGCGATCAGATAGTCCCTGACCTCGGACGCCGTCAGCCGGCGCCGGGGCAGGGGGGCATCGGGCCGGTCGGTGGTGGTCGCCATGATCGTGCCGGTTACAGGATGGACTGGCCGGTCTTGGCCCAGTCGGCCAGGAAGGCGGCGAGGCCCTTGTCGGTCAGCGGATGGTTGATGAGGGCGCGCAGCACCGACGGCGGCACGGTCACGACATCGGCGCCCATCTTGGCCGAATCGACGACATGGCGCGGATGGCGCACCGAGGCGACCAGGATCTCGGTCGTCAGGGCTTCGTAATTGTCGTAGATCTGGCGGATCTCGGCGATGAGCGCCATGCCGTCGGTCGCGACATCGTCGAGGCGGCCGACGAAGGGCGAGATGAAGGCGGCGCCGGCCTTGGCCGCCAGCAGCGCCTGCGCCGGCGAGAAGCACAGGGTGACATTGACCAGCACGCCGTCGTCCGACAGGGTCTTGCAGGTCTTCAGGCCGTCCCAGGTCAGGGGCACCTTCACCGCGACATTGTCGGCCAGCTTGGCCAGCTTGCGGCCCTCGGTCAGCATGGTCTCGAAGTCGGTCGCCGTCACCTCGGCCGAAACCGGGCCGTCGACGATCTCGCAGATTTCTGCGACAACGTCGAGGAAGTTGCGCCCGGTCTTGGCGACCAGGCTGGGGTTGGTGGTGACACCGTCGACCATGCCGGTCGCCGCAAGATCCTTGATTTCGCGCACGTCGGCGGTATCGATGAAGAATTTCATGACTCTGGTATCCGCTGGATTTGTTTCCGAAGGGGACCGCGCGCCGAATCATGGCCCCGTCCGGCGCGGCGGGCCAATAGGTTCGTTATAGCGCATGAGCGGCCCGACACGCATATCCGTTCTCGTCGCGCTGCCCTTTGCAGGGCCGCTCGACTATGCCTGCGCGCAAGTGTTGCCGCCGGGCACCTTCGTCGAGGTGCCGCTGGGGCCGCGCCGGGTGACCGGCGTCGTCTGGGACGGCGCGCCGGAAGGCCTGGTGCCGGCGGCCAAGCTGCGCGCCGTCATCGCCGTTCACGACTGGCCCCTGATGCGCGACAAGGCCCGCCGCTTCCTCGACTGGATGGCGGCCTATACCATGAGCCCGCCGGGCATGGTCCTGCGCCACTTCATCAATGCCGCCAACAACGACAAGCCTACGCCCCTGACCGGCTATCGCCTGGCGGGCCGGCCCCCCGACCGCCTGACCCCGGCGCGGCGCCGCGTGCTCGACCATCTGGAAGC